>DATHBP010000036.1:0-15545 GCA_035296085.1 Nocardioidaceae bacterium
GCGCCCCAGGTCCGGACCGACCTCGGGCAGGATGCGCTCGCTCGCCTCGACCAGCACCCAGCGCATGTCCGCCGGTGCCACATCGTCGTAGTACAGGTCCGCGGCGTGGCGCGCCATGTCCTCGAGCTCGGCGAGCGCCTCAACCCCGGCGTAGCCGCCGCCGACGAACACGAACGTCAGTGCCCGCCGGCGGGTAGCCTCGTCGCGGGCTGAGCTGGCCGCGTCGAGGCGCTCCAGCACCTGGTTGCGCAAGGAGATCGCCTCTTCGATCTGCTTGAAGCCGATGGCGTTCTCGGCCAGCCCCGGGATGCGCAGCGTCCGGGCCACCGACCCCAGCGCGACGACCAGCGAGTCGTACCCGATCTCGTACGCCGAGCCCTCGACCGCCGTGATCGTGGCCACCTTGCGTCCGTGTTCGATACGGGTGATCCGGCCGGTGATGACGTCGCAGTCCTTCAGCGTCCGACGCAGCGACACCACGACGTGGCGGGGTTCCAGGCTACCGGCGGCCGCCTCCGGGAGGAACGGCTGGTAGGTCATCGCCGAGCGCGGATCGACGACGCTGATGCGCGCCTCGCCACGACGGAGCTTGCGATGCAAGTTGTACGCCGTGTACATCCCCACATAGCCACCGCCCGCGACCAGGATGTGCGGTGTCGTCATGACCGGCAGTCTTGCGTACGAACGCGTCTACACCCCGGCCAGTGCTCGCGCGCGCTGGACTACGGCGTCCAGCATGGGCTCGGTGAGGCGGCCGGTGAACGTGTTCTGCTGGCTGGGATGAAAGCTCGCCACCAGGGTGAGCGACGCTCCGGCGGGCGTACGAAGTGGCGCCTCCGAGCCGTGGCCGAAGCGTGGCTTGGGCTTCGGGTGGGCGTAGCCGACCCGGCCGTAGCCGCGCAGCGCGGCGTCCCAGGCGTAGGAACCGAGGCACACGACGGCGCGGACGGTGGCGCAGGTGAGCCGCAGCTCGGCCTCCAGCCACGGCGCACAGGTGTCGCGCTCGGCGAGCGTCGGCTTGTTGTCAGGCGGCGCGCAGCGTACGGCGGCCACCACGCGTGTGTGCAGGAGCGCTTGCCCGTCCCCCGCGTGCTCGCTGCTCGGCTGGGTGGCAAGCCCTGCTCGGTGCAGCGCGGCGAACAGCCAGTCGCCGGAGCGGTCGCCGGTGAAGATGCGCCCGGTCCGGTTGCCCCCGTGGGCCGCCGGAGCCAGGCCGACGACCAGAACCGCCGGTGAGCTGTCGCCCCAGCCGGGAATGGGGCGGCCCCAGTAGGGCTGGTCGGCGAACGACCGCCGCTTCGCGACGGCGACCTGCTCTCGCCAGGCGACCAGCCGTGGGCAGGCGGCACACGTCGACATCGGTGCAGCGAGATCGTCGGCTCCGCGCTGGCGGCGGGACATCTGTCGCACGTCGTCCGCGGACCTTGCCACCGGCGTGCCGGGAGTGGCGGGGTCGCCGGGCCAGCCGGTGCCTGGTGGCACGGGTGACGCGAACAGCTGCCCGCTCAGCGGGTGCGGAAGCCGGCGGAGCTGGGTGGTGGGCGCTAGATGGTTGTCATCGCTCACGCGATGGACCAGGCGATCCCGTCGAGGATGTCGTGCTCGCTGACCACGACGCCGGGCTGGTCGAGGTGCGCGGTGGCTGCGGTGACGACCCGTTCGAGCACGAGCGACCCGGCTCCTATCACGTCTGCCCGGCCGGGGTGCATGTAGGGCAGGGCGGCTCGCTCGTCGCGGGTCATGCCGAGCAGCCGCTCAGCGCTTGCCCGCACCGACTCGAGCGGCAACCGGCTGAGATGGATGCGGTCCGGCTCGTAGCGGTTCAGGCCGAGACCCATCGCCGCAACCGTGGTAGCGGTGCCACCGACGCCCACGACGGTGCGTGCCGAGGCGTACGGGAAGGCCAGCCCGCTCAGGGCGGCGTCGATGTCTGCACGGGCCGCGGCCACCTCGGTCGGCGATGGGGGGTCGCCATGCAGGTGGCGCTCGGTCATCCGCACCGATCCGACGTCTACCGATGCCGCTCGGCTGAGCTCCCCCGGCTGCTCCCCGAGCACGAACTCCGTCGAGCCGCCGCCAATGTCGAAGACGAGGTACGGCGTCGGCAGCCCCTGGCCGTGCACCTCGCGGGTGGCGCCGTCGTAGGACAGCCTGGCCTCTTCGGCGCCCGGCACTACTTCGGGCTCGACACCGAACCGCTCGCGAACTCCGGCCACGAACACTCCGGCGTTCGACGCGTCGCGGGCAGCCGAGGTCGCGCAGAAGCGAACGCGCTCGGCGCCGGTCCGGCCGATGTCGGCCGCGTAGGAGTCGCACGCTGCGAACGTCCGCAGGAGAGCGTCCTCGGCCAGCCGACCCGTACGGTCAACCCCCTGGCCGAGCCGGACGATCTCCATCCGGCGTACGACGTCGACGAGTCGACCCGCCGCGACGTCCACATCGGCCACCAGCAACCTGATCGAGTTGGTGCCGCAGTCGATGGCACCGACCCGCCTGGTCACGGCGGCTGCGGGTCGACGCACGGCCCGCTCAGCCACCACGGCGCCAGCCGTTCGAGCGCCTCGTCGCCGAGCGGGTTGACCCCGGCGCCACTGGCCAGCGAGTGAGCGACCAGCGCATGCAGGCACTTGACCCGCCGCGGCATCCCTCCGGCCGAGATACCGGCGATCTCCGGCACCATCTCGATCCGCTGGCGGTCGGCCAGGTAGCGCTCGTGCGCCCGCCCGTACGCGGCCGCTAGATCCCGGTCGTTCGCGAGCCGCGCGTTCATGGCAGTCATCTGACCGCCTGCCTCGAGGGTTCCGGCGGCAGCGACGGCTCGGGGGCAGGTCAGGTAGTAGAGCGTCGGGAACGGCGTCCCGTCGGGAAGTCGGGGGGCGGTCTCGATGACATCGGGCAACCCGCAGGGGCAGCGGTGAGCGACCGCCCGGGCGCCGCGCGGCGAGCGCTTCAGCTGGGCGATGACGGCCGCTCGGTCACGCGGGCCGAGCGTCGTCCGGTCGCTCACAGTGGGTGGCCAGGGAGCTGGCCGGGCGTCGCATGCTGGGGGGGGCCGTCATCCGGGGCGAAATCGGCACCGCCGGCCGGTTGCTGGCTCCGCTGCTTCGGCGTTGCGTGCTGGACCGCCCCTCCGCGACTGATCCGCGTGGCCGGGGTATTCGCGCGGGTCTCAGCAGCGGACTTCGGCTCTCTGCCGGCCGCTTCGACGCTGCCCCAGACAGTGTTCCACCAGTCTTCGCTGGCGCCGGCGTCTGCGGTCGCGTCGCCGGCCACCAGCGGGACCCCGAGTGGTCGACCGTCCAGCCCGAGCACCCGGTAGCCCTTCTCACCCGGCATCACCCAGCCGAAGCGTTCCCGAGCCTGAGCCTCGACGTAGGCAGGGTCGCGCCAGCGGCGCATCTCCGCCCGCAGCGACACCACAGCGGCCCTCCGTTCGCTGATCTGGTCCTGGAGGAGCGCGATCTCGCCACGCTGCGCCAGCCAGGCCCGGACGCTGGAGGCATACGAGACGAGCAGCACGGCTGCCACCACGGCGAGGACCACGGCCCGGCCGGTGAGCTTCGTCCGGCGTGTGGAGGGCCCCGGGGCCGGATCTGTGAGACCGCGGCCAGCTGCCGTGCTGCCGCTGACATGGCGTCGCGCACTCGGTCCGGCGGCGGGGCGCGCAGCACTGGACCGGCCGAGTGCGCTCGAGCCGTGCGGGCGGCGGTTGGCCGGGGGTCTGGTGCGGCGGCCCCGGCCCGGCGTCGACGTCACGCGATCAGGTCGCCGACCGGGGGAAGGCCGCTCGGCCGGCGTAGCGGGCTGCGTCGTCGAGCTCCTCTTCGATCCGCAGCAGCTGGTTGTACTTTGCGACCCGCTCCGAACGTGCGGGCGCACCGCTCTTGATCTGGCCGCAGTTGGTTGCGACAGCCAGGTCGGCGATGGTGGTGTCCTCGGTCTCGCCGGAGCGATGACTCATCATGCATCGGAACCCGCCGCGGTGGGCGACGTCGACGGCGTCCAGGGTCTCGGTGAGGGTGCCGATCTGGTTGACCTTGACCAGCAACGCGTTGGCGGAACGTTCCTCGATGCCGCGTTGGAGTCGCTCCACGTTGGTCACGAAGATGTCGTCCCCGACGATCTGCACCTGCTCGGCGAGCGCCGCGCTCAGCATCGCCCATCCCGACCAGTCCTCTTCGCTGAGCGGGTCCTCCAAGGAGACGATCGGGTACGCCGCGACGAGCTCGGTGTAGTAGTCGGTCATCTCCTGCGCGGAGCGTTCGGTGCCCTCAAACCGGTAGCTGTCGCTCTCGGCGTCGTGGAACTCGCTCGCGGCGGCGTCGACGGCGAAGGCGATGTCGTCGCCGAGGCGCAGCCCGCTCGCGTCCACCGCCGAGGAGATCAGGTCGAGCGCCTCTCGGTTGGAGGCTAGGTCGGGCGCGAAGCCGCCCTCGTCGCCGAGCCCGGTGGAAAGGTGCCGCATCTTCAGCACCTCCTTGAGCGCGTGGTAGACCTGCGCGCCGTACTGCAGCGCCTCGCGAAACGTCGCGGCGCCCACCGGCGCGATCATGAACTCCTGGATGTCGACCGCTGTGTCCGCGTGGGCACCGCCGTTCACGATGTTGAACATCGGCACGGGCAGCAGGTGGGCGTTGGGTCCGCCGACGTAGCGAAACAACGGGAGGCCGGCGGAGTCGGCTGCTGCCTTCGCGACGGCGAGCGAGACGCCGAGCAGAGCGTTCGCCCCGAGCCGCCCCTTGTTGGGCGTGCCGTCCAGGTCGATCAGGAGCTGGTCGACGAGCCGCTGGTCGGAGGCCTCGAACCCGACCAGCTCGGGCCCGATGTCGTCGAGCACCGCGAGCACGGCCTTGTCGACGCCCTTGCCGCCGTACCGGTGACCGCCGTCGCGCAGCTCGACGGCCTCGAACTGGCCGGTCGAGGCCCCGGCGGGCACCGCAGCACGAGCCAGCACGCCGTCGTCGAGGCCGACCTCCACCTCGAGGGTGGGGTTGCCCCGGGAGTCGAGGATTTCGCGGGCCCCGACGGCCTCGATCGTCGCCACGCATCCTCCTTCGCGGGTCCGCGGCCGGCGCTGGCGGCGGCCTCGGCAAGCCTAACGGCGCAGGTCGCTGGGGGAGGTCCGGCTCGCCAACGGCCGGCGGACCTCGATGAGCAGCCGCCGCCGGTCTCTGGCGGGGTAGGCTCACCGCCGCCAGGCACAGCGAGGAGCCAGTCGTTGCACCACGAAACACCGGCGAACGCCCACCCTGCCGCGCGGCCAACGGTGCTCTGCATAGCGGGCAACGCCCAGAACGGCGCGACCATGCTGTCGCGGGCGCTCGAGCTGACTCCTCGGTGGCTGTCACTCGGCGAGATCGGCTACATCTGGGACCGCGGCATTCTGGAGGACTACCCGTGTGGCTGCGGCCTGGCGTTCTCCGAGTGCCCGTTCTGGCGGCAGGTCGGGCTGGCCGCGTTCGGCGGCTGGACTGCGCAGGTGGGCGAGCGCGGACGGCAGCTCCGGGAGGGGTTGATGTGGAGGCCGCTCTCGCTCGGGCATCCGGCGGCCCTGCCACTGCTGCGGTGGCCCAAGCTCGCGAAGTCCTACACCGACAGGGCGAGGCGGTATGCGGAGATGCTCGACCGCATCTACGTGGCCGCCGCCGATCTCACCGGGGCCGAAGTCATCGTCGACATGATGAAGTGGCCCGTGCACGTCTACACCGTCGCCGCGCACAGCAGTCTCCCGGTCCGAGTCGTCCACTTGGTTCGCGACGCGCGCGGAATGGCGTACTCCGGCAGCAAGAGCGTCGCCAAGCCGACCGGCGTCGGGACCCGCCTGCAGCGCAACGCATTCCAAAGCTCCTACCGCTGGGTCTGGGTCAACACCGCGTTCGAGGCACTCGCTCGTCGGGTGCCGACCACACGGGTTCGCTACGAGGACTTCGTGCGCAGCCCCGGCGCGGAAGTCGCCCGAATAACCGGCGCGGACCCGCAGATCGAGGGTCGCAGCCTTGCGCTTCAGGAGACGCACATGGTGGCCGGCAACCGGTCGAGGTTCGCTCACGGCGTCGTTGAGCTCCGTGAAGATCTCGAGTGGCGGGAACGTCTCCCCGAGCGCGATCGAGCGCGCATCACGGCTATGGCGGCGCCCCTCCTCCGCAAGTACGGCTACCGCCTCGGCCGCTAGGTCTAACGGCTCGCAGCGTCGTCGGCGGTGGTAGACCGCTCGGCTGCCCTGACCTCGTCGGCGAACGCGCGGAGCCGGGCGCGTAGCGCCTGCTCGGCGTCAACCCCGGCTCGCGAGGCCAGCGCCACGATCTCGAACAGCGCCGCGCCGACTCCCTCGGAGTCCAGGTGGATCTCCGCGGCCTCGACCGCAGGGTCGCGGTCCTCCTTCATCAGCTGGCGGTCGCAGGTCACGCCCGCCCGCTCCGCGCGATGGAGCAGCTTGGCCGCCAGCGTCAGCGCCGGCAAGCCGATCGGCACCCCGTCCACCGCGGAGGAGCGCTGCTTCTCCGCCGCCTTGAGCTGCTCCCAGTTCGCCTCGACCTCGGCGGCGTCCGCCACGACGGCTCCACCGAAGACGTGCGGATGACGCCGGACCAGCTTGTCGACGATGCCGGCGGCGACGTCGTCGATGTCCCACGGGGCGTCGGGGTCCTCTGCGGCGATGCGGGCGTGGAACACGATTTGCAGCAGCAGGTCACCGAGCTCCTCGCGCAAGTGCTCGCGGTCGCCGGTCTCCGCCGCCTCGAGCACCTCGTACGTCTCCTCGACGAGGTAGGTGACCAGGGACTCGTGGGTCTGACGCTGGTCCCATGGGCAGTGCGTGCGCAGCCGGTCCATCACCTCGACGAGATCGAGCAGACGGGACCCGGTCGGACCGTGCGCTTCTGGCTGCTCGCTCACCTACGCGCAGGTCTGGGACGCCGGGAGGGTACGGGCGGTCGCGGCGTCGAGCGTCGGGCGTACGGCCAGTAGCGCCTCGTCGGAGACCGGCACGGACAGCGAGCCGCTGCTCACCTCGATGCCTCGCGGTGAGTACGAGCCGTAGCGCGGGTCGACTCTGACGTCCAGGTCGGCTGCGTACTGCAGCACGTAGCGCCTGGCCGCGGCGCTTGCCTGCTCAGGCGATGGAGCCTGACCGCCACCCGGCTGCTCAGTGGCGAGCCGCCGACCGATCGCCTCGAGCTTCAGCTGGGTGCTGGCGACCTTGTCGAGGAAGCCGTGCAGGACACTGGCAGCGTCACCGGCAACTGGCTGGGACAGGATGCCACTGGAGTCGACCAGCTGGTCGATCTGCGAGGCGGGAACGCGTATCCCACCCAGGCGGCCAGCCGCTCCGCTGACCACGCGGTCCTGGACCAGAGCGTTCAGCACGCCGCGGCGGAGGTCACGGGTGGGCTGGGCGGCAGCCGGAGAGCCTTGCGCTCGGGCAGCCGCTGCCGTGACCTGGCAGTAGGCCGACGCGATGGCGTCCACCGTCGACGCCTCGATGCTGCGCGAGCCCACCACAGCCGCAGCGCCGGGGTGCAGGTTCGAGCAGCCGGTCAGGGCGGCCGCCAGTGCGACGACGAGACCGCCGACGACGCTTCGCCGGCGGCGACAGATCCGCTGACGGGTCACGGACGCGTCCTCCTCGCAGCTCGCTCGAAACTTATCCGGCCGAAGCGACAGGCGCCTTCACGACAACGGAGTCGATGACTTCCCGGCACCACTCCAACAACGCCTCGTCGCGCAGCGGCGTGCCCCCTACTCGGGCCGTCGACGGCCGCGGCACCAGGATCGTACGCACTGTCGGCTTGACGATGCTCTTCGGGTAGAGACGCTGCAGACGGACGGTGGCGGAGTCGGCCAACTCGACCGGGCCGAACCTGATGTAGCTGCCCTGGCCCGTCACATCGGTCAGTCCGGCCGCCCGGGCGTGGGCGCGGAAGCCCGCAACCTGAAGCAGCGTCGCGACCGGCTTGGGCGGCTTGCCATAGCGGTCCGTCAGCTCTGCGCGAATCTCCTCGACATCGGACTCGGTGCGCACCTCCGAGAGCCGCTGGTACATCTCCAGCCGCAGCCGCTGGCTGGCGATGTAGTCGTGCGGCAGGTGCGCGTCAACGGGCAGCTCGATACGAACGTCGTGGTCGTCGACGGGGGTGTCACCGCGGTAGTCGGACACGGCCTCGCCGACGAGGCGCACGTAGAGGTCGAAGCCCACGTCGGCGATGTGGCCCGACTGCTCCCCACCGAGCAGATTTCCGGCGCCGCGGATCTCGAGGTCCTTGAGCGCAACCGCCATGCCCGCGCCGAGGTCGGCGTGCTGGGCTATCGTCGCGAGTCGCTCGTGGGCGGTCTCGGTGAGCGGTTTGTCGGGTGGGAAGAGGAAATAGGCGTACGCCCTCTCGCGTCCCCTGCCGACTCGCCCGCGCAGCTGGTGCAGCTGAGACAGCCCGAGGAGGTCAGCCCGCTCGATCAGCAAGGTGTTGGCGTTCGACACGTCCAGTCCTGCCTCGACGATCGTGGTGCATACCAAGACGTCGAACTTCTTCTCCCAGAAGTCGATCATCACCTGCTCGAGCTGGTGCTCGCCCATCTGTCCGTGCGCCACCGTGATGCGTGCCTCGGGAACGAGTGCGCGCAGCGCCGCGGCGGCTCGGTCGATCGTCTGCACCCGGTTGTGGATGAAGAACACCTGCCCCTCGCGCAGGAGCTCCCGGCGTACGGCGGCGGTGACCTGACGGGTGTCGTAGGCCCCGACGTAGGTGAGCACCGGGTGTCGCTCCTCCGGCGGCGTAGCAATCGTGGACATCTCGCGGATCCCAGTGATGGCCATCTCGAGGGTGCGCGGGATGGGGGTCGCGGACATCGCGAGGACGTCGACCGCGGTACGGATCCGCTTGAGCGCCTCCTTGTGCTCGACCCCGAAGCGTTGCTCCTCGTCGACGATCACCAGACCCAGGTCCTTGGCGCGCACGTCGGGGTTGAGCAACCGGTGGGTGCCGATGACGACATCCACGCTGCCGTCGGCGAACCCCGCCACCACGTGTGCAGCTTCCTTGTCGGTCTGGAAGCGGCTGAGCGCCTTGACGACTACTGGGAACGTCGCAAACCGCTCGGCGAAGGTCGAGAGGTGCTGCTGGACGAGCAGCGTCGTCGGCACCAGCACCGCCACTTGTTTGCCGTCCTGGACGGCCTTGAAGGCGGCGCGGATGGCGATCTCGGTCTTGCCGTAGCCCACGTCACCGCAGATGAGCCGGTCCATCGGTACCGGCAGCTCCATGTCCTTCTTGACCTCTTCGACGCTGGCGAGCTGGTCCGGTGTCTCGACGAACGGGAACGCGTCCTCGAGCTCGCGCTGCCAGGGAGTATCCGGCGCGAACGCGTGGCCTCGGGTGGCCTGGCGGGCGGCGTAGAGCTTGATCAGCTCGGCGGCGATCTGCCGGACGGCCTTGCGCGCACGCCCCTTGCGCCGCGCCCAGTCCGAACCACCGAGCCGGTCGAGCGCCGGCTGCTCACCGCCGACGTATCGGGTGACCTGGTCGAGGGAGTCGCTGGGCACGAAGAGCCTGTCGGCGGGCTGGCCCCGCTTGCTGGCGCCGTACTCCACGACGATGTACTCGCGGGTGGCGCCGGCGACGCTGCGCTGCACCATCTCGACATAGCGCCCGACGCCGTGTGCTTCGTGGACGACGAAGTCGCCTGGTCGAAGCTCGAGCGGGTCGATCTGCTTGCGGCGCCGCGCCGGCATGTGGCGCATGTCCTTGGTCGAGCTGCGCTGGCCGGCCAGGTCCTCGCCCGTCAGCAGCGCGAGGCGTACTCCGGGCGCGACGAACCCGTGCTCGAGCCGGCCCGTGGTCACCTGGACGACGCCGGCCTCCGGCGCGGCCGCCAGATCCGCCGCGAGGCGCACCGGCAGGTCGTGCTCACGGAGCACCTCGAACAGTCGCTGGGCGGACCCATGCCCCTCGGTCACGATCACGACGCGGTAGCCCTGCCTGAGCCAGCCGGTGACGTCACCAACGGCGCGTTCGGTGTCGCCGCGGTAGGAATCGGCCGCAGCCGCGTCGAGGACCCGTGACGCCACGGCGCCCGCGGTGACGTCGACGTCGAATGTGACCAGCTCGCCGGTTTCGGTACGTTGTGGCGCCGCCACTGTTTCCGCATCGAGCCCGAACGGCGAGACCGACCACCAGGCGGTGCCGAGAGACATGGCGTGCTCACGCACGTGGCCGAGGCCACGGAACGAAGCGGCGCCCAGGTCGACCGGGGCCCTTCCGCCGCCGGCCGCGGCTGCCCAGGAGGCGTGGAGGAACTCTTCGCTGGTCGCGACCAGGTCGTGCGCGCGGGCGCGTACGCGCTCGGGGTCGCAGATCAGGACCGTGGACGCTGCTGGCAGTAGGTCGACGAGGAGCTCCATGTCGTCGACGAGCACGGGGGACAGCGACTCCATGCCTTCGACGGCGTGACCGAGCGCCAGCCGGTCCAGCAGCTCGGCGAGCTGCGGGTGCTCCGCTGCCAGCGCCGCGGCGCGCGCGCGGACGTCTGCTGTCAACAACAGCTCCCGGCACGGCGGCGCCCAGAGCCCGTCGGGCGCCGGCTGCAGGGAACGCTGGTCAGCGACGGAGAAGGACCGGATCCCCTCAACCGTGTCACCCCAGAACTCGACCCGCAGCGGGTGCTCCTCGGTGGGTGGGAAGACGTCGACGATGCCACCGCGTACGGCGAACTCACCCCGCCTCTCGACCAGGTCGACCCGGGTGTAGGCCGCGGCGGCGAGCCCGCGTACGACGTCGTCGAGGTCGCTCTCCTGCCCCACCTGCAGGGCTACCGGCTCGAGGTCGCCCAGCCCCTTCACCTGCGGTTGGAGGACGGACCGGACCGGCGCGACGACCACTCGCAGCGGGCCGTGGGGCGTGCCTGGGTCGCCAGGGTGCGCGAGCCGGCGTAGCACCGCGAGCCGCCGACCGACGGTGTCCGCGCGCGGAGAGAGCCGTTCGTGGGGCAACGTCTCCCAAGCGGGGTAGAACGCGACCTCGCTGGGGTCGATCAGGGAGCCGACCGCCGCCACCAGGTCCTCTGCCTCACGGCCGGTCGCGGTGACGGCTAGGACGGTGCGGCCCGCCCCACCGATGTCCTGGCTGCCAGCGAGCCCCGCGACGATGAAGGGCCTCAGTGCGGGCGGCGCGGTCAGGTCGAGGGTCGCCGAGCCGGGCTCGGCCGCAGCCGCGTCCGCCAAAGTGGCGGCGAGCACCGGCTCTTCGGTGAGGACGCCGAGCAGCGCCGACAGCACGGGTCCGCTCATGTGATGCGGTGGTGTGTGCACGTCACTGGCCGGTGCTGCCCCAGTGCGCTCGGACGAACGACGTGATGCGGGGCGCAAACTCGGGACGGCACACGAGCAGATCCGGCAGCAGCGGATCCTCCCGGTTGTAGGTCAACGACGACCCGTCGGCACGACTTGTGTGCAGACCGGCGGCCCGAGCCACCGCGACGGGCGCAGCGGAGTCCCACTCGTATTGGCCACCGGCATGGACATAGGCATCGGCGAGGTCCCGGACGACAGCGATGACCTTCGCCCCAGCCGAGCCCATCGGCACCAGCTCTGCGTCGATCTGCTCGGCAAGCTCCTCCACGAATGCCGGCGGGCGGGTGCGACTCACCGCAATCCGCGGCCGCACAGCGGTGCCGGGCGGCACGCTGGACGGGTTTGCGGTGTCGTACGTGGTACCGACTGCGGGGAGCGCCACCGCGCCGGCGCTGAGGTCGCCGCCGTTCCAGAGGGCCACGTGGACCGCCCAGTCGTCGCGCGGTGGCTCGGAGTACTCCCGGGTGCCGTCGAGCGGGTCGATGATCCATACCCGAGACGCCGCCAGCCGTTTGCGGTCATCGGTTGCCTCCTCACTGAGCACAGCGTCGGCTGGGCGATGCTCAGCCAACAGCGCCATCAGCAGGTCCTGGCTGGTCCGGTCGCCGGCGTCCTTGAGCTCTTTGCCGGTCAGGCCTTCGCGGCGCAGCTCCAAGAGCCGCTCGCCCGCCTGGGTAGCTGCCCAGGAGGCGAACGCATGGTCATTGTTAGCGAAGTCGTCGCGGGCAGCGGCTGTCGTCACGGCTGCCAGCGTAGGCGGCGACGGGCTGCCCAGTGTTGCGCTGGTTGTCGGCGCCACCCGGATTCGAGTGGCGCCGTCCGCGTGATGGGCACAGCAGACAGCGGCTGGGAGGACCGAAGCCACTACCCAGCCGCTGCTGTGTCTGCGGTTACAGCTGGTCGTTCGACAGGAAGCAGATGCCGGTTCGGTTGCTCTCACCGGCGCACTTGTCGGCGTTGTGCGAGTTGTCGCTCGCAATCCACAAGCCGGCTGTGGTGCGCAGCATGTCCGTTGCTCCGATACCCCGTGATCGAGTGGGGTTGTAGTCCAGCTCGCCGGTCGTTGGGTCGACGCCGCCCATCCCCGGTGCGGGTGTCCCTTGGATGCCGGCACCGTCGCAGCCCAGTGGGCTGTCCGCCCAGCGCTCGTGGCCACCGATGTAGACGTGGTTGGCGTCGGCCACGGTGGAGTAGAGCGAGTCACAGCCGGTGTGGTTGACCCAGTCGTGCAGGACGTTGCTGCTGGCCGTAGCCGGGAAGGCCGCCGCCACGTCGCAGAGGCCGCCGCGTGGCTCGTGGGTGTAGTAGCCCGTCCCGACGTACGGGTCGGCGTTCGTTGCCGGCTTGTAGCCGGTGGTGGCGATGTAGACCTTCGACCCGCTCGGCGACCAGCTGGCGTCTTGCAGCCAGAACGGCTCCACGATGTGGCAGTTCTGGTTGAACTCCGGGGAGTACCAAGGGTTGACCGTGGCACTCGTGGCGCCGAGGTTGAGCATGAAGATCTGCCGGCGGCCCTGTCCGCCCACGGAGGTGAACACGCCCATCGCCAGTAGCTTGCTGCCGTCCGGGCTCAGCGCGGTGTTGAAGATGTGAGTGACGTTGCCGCGGCTGGCTTGACCAGCTTGGTCGGTGTAGACGTACTTGCCGGAGATGTTGAGGTTGACATAGCCGTCGTCCTTGCCGGTCGACGGGTTGAGGCTGACCATGTACTTCTTGGCCGTCGAGCCGTTCAAAGAGGTGAACCTGCCACCGACGATCAGATGGCCGTCGTCCAGCACCAGCGTGTGGACCGGCTTGTTGGCTGTAGCGGCGAAACCGGGCACCGGCAGACCGGTGGCGGTGCTGACGGCCGCAACGTAGCTGGCCGCTGAGCCGCCGACTGAGGTGAAATAGCCACCCAGGTAGGCAACGGAGCAGTCAGCAGAGAGTGCCACCGACTCGACCCGTCCATTGAGGTTAGGGGCCCAGCCGGTCAGCGCGCCGGTTGTGGCCGAGAAGCTGAAGGCGTTGCTGCGCGCATAGGTGGTAGTGCCCCGTTGGATCGACGAGAAGATTCCGACGGCATACATGTTGCCGCCGCACTGGACGATCTGTCGTACCCTCTCGACGGAGCCGTCACTGCCGCTCGTCGCGATACGCGGCGTCCACGGTGCTGCCGTTACATCGGCTGCGGTCTTGGTGCCGGGCTCCATGGCACCGGCCGAGGGAGCCATCAGCCCCAGCGCGGTAGCACATGCCAGTGCGGTGAGGCCTAAACGGCCGAATGTTCCTACCATCAGCAGAGCTCCTCGATGGGCCGACGTCTCGGTGCGACCGTCACTCGGAGTGGCGACAACCGCTGGCAACCATCACATCTTGCCACCAAGCGTGACCATGCGCCATAGATACGACCCAAAATGTACCAGGAATCCGCGCTTTCCTACGTTGCGCTGCCCCGTTCTTGGGCCAGGATGTTACTCAGAGTGCATCATCGGTCACCGATAGAAAAGGATGCCACGGCGCCGGGAGGGCCACTTCACACGTCGGACATGATCGAAGCGTCGGCTCAGAGCTGTGCCTTGGGCACGAAGCAGATCCCGGCGTGCTCGGACTCCCCGGCGCACTGGTTGGCGCCGAACGCGTTGTCACTGGCGATCCATAGGCCGAAGGGGGTGAGCAGCATGTCGCGAGCGCCGCGACCTCTCGCCCGGGTCGGGTTGTAGCTGACCGCTCCGGTCCCGGCACTCAGCCCCACCATGCCAGGGGCATCGACCCGGGTGGCGCCGTCCGCCAAGTAGGAGTCGCAGCCGCGGGGGTTGCTGGCCCAACGCTCGTGTCCGCCTACGTAGACACGGCGCTCACCCGCTGCCGTGGAGTAGAGCGAATCGCAGCCGGTGTAGTTGACCCACAGATGTCTGAGGCCCGCGGTGTTGGTGGAGTCGAATGCCGCGGCAGCATCGCAGAGCCCGGTGCGCTGCCGCCTGATGCGGTAGCCCGGTCCGGTGGCGGGCTTGTAGCCGGTCGTGGCCACGTAGATCCTGCCCCCATCCGGCGACCAACTGGCGTCTCGCAGCCAGAACGGGAAGTTCACGGCACAGTTTCGGTCGAACTCCGGTGAATACCAACGACTTACGGCTGCTCTGCCGGCGCGCAGCTTCAGCATGAATATCTGCCGGCGTGCCTGGCCGCCGACTGAGGTGAAAACCCCCGTCGCAAGCAGCCTCTTCCCGCCGGGGCTCAGCGCGAAGTTGTAGACCCTCGTGCGGTTACCGGCGGAGGCCCGGCCACCCGCGTCCGTGTAGACATAGTGTCCTGAGATGTTGAGCCTGGCGTACCCGTCGTCCCTGCCGGTCGACGGGTTGAGACTCACCATGTAGTCCTGGCCCGATCTATTGATCGTCGTAAACGCCCCGCCGACGAGGAGATGTCCGCCCACACGAAGCACCGTGTTGACCGTCGCGTCGGCGTTCGACGCGAAGCCCCGAAGCACGGCGCCCGTGACCGTGCTCACTGCCGCGATGTTCTTCACGCGAACGCCGTTCACAGAGTTGAACGTTCCGCCGAGGTAGGCGACGGAGCAGTCGCGGGACAGCGCCACGGAGTTGACCGTGCCGTTGACGTTCGGGCGCCAGCCCGAGGGGGTGCCCGGCGCGGATGCCGAGAAGCTGAACGCGTTTTTTCGGGCGTATGAGGACCCGGCATGCACGATGGTCGAGAAGGAGCCCACCGCATACATCTTCGACCCGCACTGCACCAGCTGGCGCACCTCGCTGACCCGGCCGTCAGGGCTGTTGGTGGGGAGACTGGGTGTCCACGGCGCAGCTGTGACGTTGCCCGCGCCCTTCACCGCAAGCTCCGCTGCGTGGCCCGGGGTCGAGGGGAGGCCGACCACGCTGGTCGAAGCCATGGCTACCAGAGCCGACAGGGTGATCGTGGCCCGCATGCAAGCTCCTAGGCAGTCAGTCAGGCGCCCATCAAGTACGCTTCGTAGTCGGCGGGTGCGATGAGCCCGCCTAGTATGCCACAGAAAGTACGTTAAGATCTACGGTGCGTTACCGCACCCTCGCGACCGCCACCCCAGCAAACCCAGCTGACGTGTCATTCGGCACTGCCCTACGGGGCGCTCAGCGGCTTTGCGCGAGGACGTTGGTCCACCAGTCGATACTGGCCGCTGTCTTGAAGGTCTGGTCCCAGTTCGTGCCCTCGCCTTCCCAGAGCAAGAACA
>DATHBP010000037.1:0-5688 GCA_035296085.1 Nocardioidaceae bacterium
GACTCTGGTCGCTGCCGGGCGGCCGGGTCGAGCCGGGGGAGTCGAAGCAGGGCGCACTCGCCCGGGAGGTGCGGGAGGAGACGGGCCTCGAAGTCCTCGTCGGCGACCTGCTCGGTTCGGTGCAGCGGCCCGGCCCCGGCCGAGTCACCTACGACATCGCCGATTACGAGTGCGAGCCCATCGGTGGCACGTTGGGTGCGGCGTCCGACGCCGCTGCCGTCCGTTGGGTCGGCGCCGGTGAGCTGGACAGGCTCGCCTGCACCCCAGGACTCCTCGAGGCGCTCCGCGAGTGGGGCGTCCTGCCCGCCTAGCCTCGACGACTTCCCACCAGCCGGTCGCTCGCTTAACGTCCGTATCCAACGCGTGCGGCCATGCGACTCTGTCTTATGACCTGTTGCTTGGTCGTCTGGGCGCGCCGGCTGTGGTTGGCGCGAGGCGCGGCGGCAGCAAGTGTCGCGGGGGCTTCAATGGCGATGATGCTTGTTGCCTCGTGCGCCTCGACAGGCCCTGGCGCCACAAGCACTCCCACTGCCGGATGCGCATCCGATGACACGGGCAGCGTCATCGCGTCGTCGCCGGAACCTGCGCCGTCAGAGGCGGGCGCCTACACGCCGTTCGTGTACGAGCCCGAGTTCCCGGGGCAGTTGACGCCGGTGGAGGCACGGGAGTGTCGCAACGAGGTCGTGGCGGCCGGGCAGGACCCGGCCGCGGACTGGGTCCTGGTGCTCAGCCGCACGGAGTCGGACGACGACCTGACCATCGCCCTGAGGGACGATGCCACCGTCCGTGTCGGCTGTCGGCTCAGCGAGGCGGTGGTTTCTCGACCCGTGGCGGCGCCCATCGCCACCGACGATGCGGGGATCCGCCACCAATGTGGCTCGGTGGCGGGCTACGACTTCACCGGCTGGACTGTGGTCAGCTCGATGGCTGCCGCCTTCGGCGTCGAGGCAGTGCTCGCCTCGACGAACGGCTACACCGCTTTCTGCAGCCTGCAGCCGAACGGCTGGGACTCAGGCAGCGGCCAGGCGGTCACCATGCCCACCTCGAGCGACGTCCGGCTAGGTAGGCGATCGCACGGCTACCAGTTCCCCGGGGACGCCGGTTTCCACGGATCGGCGCTGAGCCTGAAGACCGAACGCACGCCGATCGAAGGCCAACTGTGGTGGGGCAGCGGCTCCTTGTACGACAGCGCCGGCGAACCTGCCGTGGACGCGCACCGGATCACCCTGACATTCTCCGGAATCACGGGGAAGTTCATCGTCCCGGTCGCCCGTGGCCGGTGGGCTGCCCGCATCCATCTCCCGGAGGCGACGGGCCCTCTGAATGGCTACCGGGCAGTGATCGAAGACGAGTCAGGAGACGTGCTCGGTCAGCACACGAGCTCCCCTAGCTAGACACTCCGCTAGCAGTTCCACCGGGTGACAACGGGCGTCTCCCGCTCATAGCCGAGCACGCCGATCGTCGCGGTGTCGAGCTTGAACGAGCGCCCGTCGGTGACCGGCTCGCCGATCCAGCGTGCCGCGAGCCCGCGCAGCGTGTGCGAGTGTCCGAAGACGAGCACATCGCCGGTGCTCTCCCGGACCGTGTTGATCAGGCGATCGAGGCGGGCGCTCACGTCGGCTGCCGCTTCGCCGCCGGGGCTCGGGTGAGTCCAGACTGTCCAGCCCGGGACCGTTTCGCGGATCTGCGCCGTGGTGATTCCCTCGTACTCCCCGTAGTCCCACTCGCTCAGCTCGTCGACCTCAGTAGCTTCCGGAAAGCCAGCCAGTCGGGCGGTCTCCCGGGCGCGTTGCCGCGGACTGGTGAGCACCCGGTCGAACGTCGCCCCGGCCAGCCGGGCACCAAGCGACTTCGCCGCGGCTACGCCGACGTCGGTCAGCGGCAGCTCAGTACGCGAGGTGTGTCTGCCGTCTCGGCTCCACTCGGTTTCGCCGTGGCGGACGATCCACAGCTCAGTACCCGTCACCGAAACAGTGTTGCCGGTCAGCTGGCGGCCGGCGTCGGTCGGCCGGGCTGATCGCCGCCGCGCGCGTCGAGGTAGCTCTCCTTCGGCACCAGCACCCTGCGCCGGAAGACGCACACCAGGGTGCCGTCTTGGTTGTAGCCCCTGGTCTCCACCGACACGATGCCCCGGTCGTCTTTGGACGTGCTCTCGCGCTTGTCGAGCACCGTCGTCTCGCCGTACAGGGTGTCGCCGTGATACGTCGGGGCAACGTGGCGCAGCGACTCGACCTCCAGGTTGGCGATGGCCTTGCCCGAGACGTCAGCAACGCTCATGCCAAGCAGCAGCGAATAGACGTAGTTGCCGACCACGACGTTGCGGCCGTACTGCGTCGACCCCTCGGCGTAGTGGCGGTCCAGGTGCAGCGGGTGGTGGTTCATCGTGAGCAGGCAGAACAGGTGGTCGTCGTACTCCGTCACCGTCTTGCCCGGCCAGTGCTTGTACGTCGCCCCGACCTCGAACTCCTCGTAGCTGCGGCCGAACTGCATGCGCCTGCCTCAGCCGCGCAGGGAGAGCTTCGCGAGCAGGTTGCGCGCCTCTTCGGCGCGCTGGTGCTGGCACAGGACGTCGTACGACGTGGCGACGACGCTGGTCGTCGACGTGAAGTCGCGCTGACCGCCGGTGAACGAGTAGCCGACCAGCGCGGTGATAGCACCGAAGACGGCGCCGAACAGCAGCCCGAATAGCAGCAGGAGCAGAAAGCTGCTGCCTTCGGTCGAGAACAACACGAGCAGCAGGCCGACGAACAACCCCCACCAGGCACCGCCCAGCGCACCGGCGAGCGCGACCCGGCCGCGGGTGAGCCGTCCGGTGACCCGCTCGACGAGGCGCAGGTCGTTGCCGACGATCGTCACGTTCTCGACCGGGAACTCCTCGTCGGACAGGTAGTCCACGGCTCGCTGCGCCTCGGCATAGGTGGCGTACTTGCCGACCGGTAGGCCGGTGGGCGGCTCCGGGAGCTGGCGGGCTCGCTGTTGGGACATGCGCTGCGACATGGTCGCCCCTTCCGTGAGTGCTCATTCTCCCGTGCCGTGCGGCTTCGCGTCGAACCGTAAGCCCTGCTTCGCACGGCAGTTGCCCACTTCGCGGGGCGGATCCGCCGCGCCAAGCGGGCAACTACCCACACAACCGGGTAGTTGCCCCAGGCCGCCGCGGAGCTCAGGCGCGCAGTGCGTAGTCCTCGAGGAGCCGGCGGCCGATGATCATCCGCTGGATGTCGGCTGTGCCCTCGCCGATGAGCAGCATCGGCGCCTCCCGGTAGAGCCGCTCGATCTCGTACTCCTTGGAGAACCCGTAGCCGCCGTGGATGCGGAACGAGTCCTCGACAACCTGGGAGCAGTACTCGCTCGCGAGGTACTTGGCCATGCCCGACTGCAGATCCCCCCGCCCCCCCGAGTCCTTGGCGCGGGCGGCTTTGACCATCAGCTGGTGCGCGGCCTCCACCTTGGTGCCCATCTCGGCGATGCGGAACAGCACCGCCTGGTGGTCGGCGATCTTCTTGCCGAAGGCCTCCCGCTGTTGGGCGTACGCCACACCGAGCTCGAACGCGCGCAACGCGACACCGCACCCCCGGGCCGCCACGTTGACGCGACCGACTTCGACGCCGTCCATCATGTGGTAGAAGCCTCTGCCCGGCTGTCCACCGAGGATCTGGGCCGCAGCGACCTCGAACCCGTCGAAGACCATCTCGGTCGTGTCGACGCCCTTGTAGCCCATCTTCTCGAGTTTTCCGGGCACGGTGAGCCCCGGCAGCACATCGCCGAACCCCGGCTCCTTCTCGACCAGGAATGTCGACATGTTGCGGTAGACGCTGTCCGCGCCGGTGTCGGTCTTGACGAGCACGGCGACCAGGTTGGCCGACGCGCCGTTGGTGAGCCACATCTTCTGCCCGTTGATCACGTATCCGTCGTCCCCGTTCGGCGTCGCCTTGGTCGTGATCGCAGACACATCCGACCCGCAGCCCGGCTCGGACATCGAGAACGCCCCGCGTACGTCCCCGGTCGCCATCTGCGGAAGCAGCCGCTGTCTCTGCTCGTCGGTGCCGTGCTTGGCGAGCATGTACGCCACGATGAAGTGGGTGTTGACGATGCCGCTGACGCTCATCCAGCCGCGCGAGATCTCCTCGACCACGAGGGCGTATGTGAGCAGCGACTCGCCGAGCCCGCCGTACTCCTCGGGGATGGTGAGCCCGAACAGGCCGAGCTCCTTCATGCCCTCGACGATTTCGGTGGGGTACTCGTCGGCGTGCTCGAGCCGGGTGGCGACCGGCAGGATCTCGTTGTCGACGAAGTCGCGGACCGTCTTCAGGATCTCGGTCTGGACGTCGGTGAGTCCTTCGGTCTCGCAGAGGCGGCCCATCGAACGCTCCCTCACTCCGTCGGCGGTGACCAGCGCTGGGTGCGCTCCATCCCGGCCGCGCGGCCCTTGGCCGCGACGACGAGCGCCATCTTGCGCGACGCCTCGTCGATCATCGCGTCCCCGAGCATCACCGCACCGAGCGCGCCACCGCGTTCGGAGGTGAAGTACTCATAGGCGTCCAGCACGTCTTCAGCGTGGTCGTAGTCGGACTGCAGCGGCGAGTAGACCTCGTTGGCCGCCGCGATCTGGTCGGGGTGCAACACCCACTTGCCGTCGAAGCCCAGGGCGGCCGACCGGCCGGCCACCCGGCGGAAGCCGTCGACATCGCGCACCTGGAGGTACGGCCCGTCGATCGCCTGCACGTCGTTGGCACGGGCCGCCATCAGCAGCCGCATGAGGATGTAGTGGTAGGCATCACCGACGTCGTAGCCGGGCGGCTGCTCACCCACGACCAGCGACTTCATGGCGATCGAGGCCATGAAGTCGGCAGGCCCGAAGATGATCGTCTCGATCCGAGCAGACGCGGCCGCGATGGCGTCCACGTTGACCAGGCCCTTGGCGTTCTCGATCTGGGCCTCGATTCCGATGCGACCGACTTCGAGGCCGGCTTCGGTCTCGATCTGGGTGAGCAACAGGTCCAGCGCGACGACGTGCTCGGCCGTTTGCACCTTCGGCAGCATGATGCAGTCCAGGTTCGCCCCGGCCCCTTCGACGACTGAAATCACGTCGCGGTAGGTCCACTGCGTCGTCCAGTCGTTGACGCGCACGACGCGGGTCTTGTCGCCCCACCCGCCCTCGTTGAGCGCCGCGACCACGTTGTCCCTGGCACCGGGCTTGGCGATCGGAGCGACGGAGTCTTCGAGGTCGAGGAACACCTGGTCGGCGTCGAGGCCCTTGGCCTTGGCCAGGAATCGCGGGTTGGACCCCGGTACCGCGAGGCAGGAGCGCCGGGCTCGCAGTGCGTGCGGCACGCGTCACCTCTTCGAACCGGTCACAGGGTCGGCGAAAGCGTACTTGGCGAGTTGTCAGGTGCCTGACGACGCATAGGCCGTCTACGCCCTGACAACTCCGGAGAACGCTCAGTCGGGCGGCACAGCGAGCGCCGTCGTACGCCCGCCGGTCACCACGAGCGCCACTCCAGCCAGTACGACGGCGAGCCCGACGAAGACACCGAGGGGCGGGATCTGGCCGAGGAAGGCAGCGGCGAGCAGAGCGGCACCGGGGACCTCGGCGAGGATCACCAGTGCGACGACGGTGGCGGTCGTACGCGCCAGCAGGTGGTTGAACACCGAGTGCCCGAGCAGCTGGGCGAGCACGGTGAGCGCGAG
>DATHBP010000038.1:0-21745 GCA_035296085.1 Nocardioidaceae bacterium
GACTGGATGACTTCTGGGGCCAAGCCAGCGGCAAGAGCGTCGTCCATGACCTGTTCCGCCGCGCTGCCGTCCCCGACGCGCAAGACCTCTTCGAACCGGCGGGCGAGCATGCCGATCTCCGCGTCCGCGGCGCGGCGGAGCGGGATGTCGGCTGACGACGAACTCACCAAGTCCCACCACCTGGCCGATGTGAGCACGGGATGTGTTCGGCCCTAGCTAGCTTTCCCCCAACTGTATCCAGTCGAGGTCGGGTTTGGGGACAGATCGGTGGCGTCTCCTGGGCGAACCGTTACGCAAATGGCTCTTGCCGGTTACTCGACCGCACAGTAGCGTCCGAACTCCAAATGCACGAAAGGGACAAAAACCTATGCAGCGCACTGCAGTGCTCTCCCGGCTGGCGATTTCCGTCGGCCTCGCGGTGGCGGTCAGTGGGGCCGTCGTACCCGCCGCTTCCGCGCGAATGGCCATCGAGAACGACCGATGCCTGTCCTATGGACACGTCGTGGCCGGGCCGGACGGCACCATCCCGCGTGACGACATGGCTCGCCATGAGCGCGACCCGCTGGCCAAGTGGATCGCCAACCACCGCGGGCAGGCGCGTGCCGCCGCGGCAGCTGGAGAGACCGTGACCGTACCGGTCGCGTTCCACGTGATCCGCAAGAACGGGACAGTGGCCGGCGGCAACATCCCCCGCGCGTGGATCAACGCCCAGATGGACGTGCTCAACGACTCGTTCCGGGGACGCACCGGCGGCGCGGACGCCAACTTCCGGTTCGTGCTCGACTCTGTCGACCGGACCACGCAGCCGCAGTGGTTCAACCTCATCCCCGCTAACGGCGACGAGCGCCGGCTCTACCGGGGCAGCGGCAAAGAGATCAAGATGAAGCGCGCCTTGCACGAGGGTGGGGCGGAGACCCTCAACATCTACACCGCCAAGCTCGGGCAGTTCTTGCTCGGCTGGGCCTACTACCCCTCCGACTTCCTGGGGTCCAACCCGTTGCCGCGCTATCTCGACGGCGTTGTTATTGAGTACCGCTCAGTGCCCGGTGCAGAGCTCGGGCCCTACGACGAGGGCGACACAGCCACCCACGAGGTTGGTCACTGGCTCGACCTCGCGCACACGTTCGCCAATGGCTGCGAGACGCCAGGCGACTTCGTCGACGACACGCCGTACGAAGCGGCGCCGGCGTTCCAGTGCCCGGTCGGGCGCGACACCTGCGAGGACCGGCCCGGACTGGACCCGATCCACAACTTCATGGACTACACCTACGACGCGTGCATGTTCGAGTTCACTGACGGACAGGCCGACAGAATGCAGCAAGCCTGGACCGCTTACCGCGGCTGATTTCTTCACCTGTACCGGCCACCCTGCAGCACTTGGTGGCCGGTACAGGCATGTCCAGGTGGGGGTACGGCGGCGCTGATCGGAAGTTACATCGATGGCATTCGTCAAGTCGCCACGCCTGTGACTAGAGTTAAAGTTGGGAAAAGTGTTCCGTTTGTGTTCCCTGGCGGTTAACGTCGACGTAGAGGCATCAACAGCTAACGGTCTGTGTGGCGGCAGCAGTCGCTCGCGACGGGGACCCGGCAAGGGGATCGAGTGTCGCGCGTCAGCCGAACGGAAAGCTCTGTCGTCGCCGCCGTCGTGGCGTGCGCACTGCTCGTCAGCGGCACAGGCATCGCCGCCGCCAAAGATGACGAGCCCACGTTCCCGAGCCGGGCGGAGGTCTCCGCCGCTCGAGCACAGGCGGCGCAGACGGCGCAGGACGTGGACACCATCCGCGCCGAGCTGCTAGTCGCCAACCAGCAGCTGGATGCGCTGCACATCGCCGCCCAGCAGGCAACCGAGGCGTACAACGGCGCCCGCTGGCGGCTGAGCCAAGCCCGCGACGTGGCCGTCGAAGCGCGCTCCGCAGCCGTGCAGGCGCAGCGACGACTGCGCGCGCAGCGCAACAACCTCGGCCGGCTGCTGTCAGCGAGCTATCAGGAAGGCAACGGGGTCGCCCAAGTCGGGCTGCTGCTGGACGCGAACGGCCCGCGCACGCTGCTCAACCGCTACTCAGCCCTGTCCGGCGCAGCCGCGTCCATGCAAGCCGCCTACGCCAGCTTCGACGCCAGCAACGCACTCGCTACGGTTTTCCGGGCCGACGCCGATGCAGCGGTGCGCCAACGCAGCAGCGCCGCGGCACGAGCGGTCGAGCTGCGTCGTGCTGCGCAGTCCGCCGTAGAGCAGCAGGCAACTGCTGTCGCTGTGGTCACCCAGCGCACCAACGAGCTCATCGACCAGCTCGCAGCCGCACAGGGCATCTCGGTCTCTCTGGCCCGTGAGCGCGAGACGGCACTCACGCAGATCCGCCGTGCGGAGGCGCAAGCCGCCGCGCAGGCCGCCGCTGAAGCCGCCGCCCGGGCGGAGCAACGCGCGGCAGCACGCGCCGCCGCGCGTGCTACCGCCCAGAACACGTCGGCGACCACACCAGCTCCCGCGCCGACACCCTCACCGAGCCAGCCCGCGACGCCGCGGCCAACCCCGCAACCCTCACCGTCGCCCTCGCCCTCGCCCTCGCCACCGTCGCCCTCGCCACCGCCGACACCCAACCCACCGCCACCTCCGCCCGCCCCGACGCCCCCTCCCCCGTCATCCGGCGGAGCCAGTGCGGCGATCGACTTCGCGTACGCGCAGCTCGGTGAGCCCTACGTCTGGGGAGCGGCCGGGCCGGACTCCTGGGACTGCTCCGGGCTCACGATGGGCGCGTGGGCGGCTGGCGGGGTGACCCTGCCGCACTACAGCGTGGCGCAGTACGACGCGTCCACCCCGGTGACGTATGCGCAGCTTCGCCCCGGTGACCTGATCTTCTGGGCGTCAGATCCGGCCGACCCCGCGTCGATCTTCCATGTCGCGCTCTACATCGGCGACGACCAGATGATCCAGGCACCGCGTACCGGCCGCAACGTGGAGGTCGTCAGCATGTGGTACTGGATCCCGCCGACGTCGTACGGCCGGGTGGGCTGACCCGCAAGCTCGGGCGCCGGGTCAGCGGCCTTACGGTGCTTCGGGACTCGCGTGCTCCTGGGCGCGAGCGTAGGAGGCCCTGATCTCGACCTCGGCCTCCACCCGGCCGACCCAGGTGGCTCCCTCGACCGACTTACCGGGCTCGAGGTCCTTGTAGACCTCGAAGAAGTGCTGGATCTCCAGCCGGTCGAACTTGGCCAGGTGGTGGATGTCGCGCAGGTGTTCGAGGCGGGGATCCGTGGCCGGGACGCACAGCACCTTGTCGTCCCTGCCCTTCTCGTCGGACATCCGGAACATGCCGATGGCCCGACAGCGGATGAGACAGCCGGGAAAGGTCGGCTCCTGCAGCACGACAAGGGCGTCGAGGGGGTCGCCGTCTTGGCCGAGCGTGTCCTCGATGAACCCGTAGTCGGCTGGGTACTGCGTCGAGGTGAACAACGTCCGGTCCAGCCGGATACGGCCGGTGACGTGGTCCACCTCGTACTTGTTGCGTTGCCCCTTGGGAATCTCGATGAGTACGTCGAACTCCACGCTCTCGCCCTCCCGCGGTACTGGCCGCTGCCCAAGAGCTCGGCCACCTACCCGGTCGAGCACGGCTAGTGTCGCCTACTTCGGGTTCAGACTGGCTGCACGGAGGTCCGCGTGGCTCTGCATGGGCGGCCGCGCAGCAAAGGCCGGCGGACTGCGACCGCGCTGGGGTGCGTCGTGGCCGTGCTGGCCGTCGGCGGCGCGGCATACCAGCTCGGCATGGACGACGCCCAGCGACCTCGGTTGCAGAGCCTCGCCACACCCGGGCAGCCCACCCAGCTGCCGGCGCTACGTTTCCCGGCGGTCCCAGCAGTGGAAACCTCCGCCCAAGTCCTCGGACCGGTGCAGACCGTGCCGTCACTGCGACGCGCTGCCCTGCGCGCGGCCGTGACGCCGGCGGTCTCGGCGCCGGTGCTGGGCCCGCACGTGGGACTCGTCGTTCACGACCCCACGCACGGCAAGCAGCTGCTCAATCTCAACGGCAGCGACGCCTTCGTACCCGCCTCGACGACGAAGCTGTTCACCGTCGCGGCCGCCTTGGCTGCAATCGACCCGACGACCCGCTTTCGCACCATGGTCGTCTCGGCAGGCGGCTCGCGGCGCATCGTGCTCACCGGCGGCGGCGACCCGCTGCTCGCCCGCCGCACGCCGCCGGCCGGGCCAACCGTCGACGGATATCCGCAGCCGGCGACGATGGCCCGGCTCGCCACAGCGACCGCCCGCGCGCTGGACCGGCGCGATGTCAGCTCGGTCCGCCTGGGGCTCGACTCCACTCTCTTCGCAGGTCCGGTCGCATCTCCCGCCTGGGAGCCCGACTACCTCTACAACGTGGTGAGCCCGATCACGGCATTGTGGGTCGACGGCGGCCGCGCGGCCGGCTCGTCCGAGCGCTCACGCGACCCGGTGCTGGCTGCCGGAGCCGCGTTCGAGGCACAGCTGCAGCGCCACGGGATCTCGGTGCGCGGCCAGCCGAGTGCGGCCTCGGCACCCGCCAACGGGCAGACCCTTGCCTTCGTCGAGTCGCCTCCGATGGCGCAGATCGCTGAGCACATCCTGGCGACGAGCGACAACGAGGCGGCGGAGGTCCTCCTGCGCCACGTCGCCTTGGCGTCAGGCAGACCCGCGAGCTTCACCGGCGGCGTCACCGCCGTGCGCCAGGTGCTGAGCCGCCTCGGACTAGAGCTGTCCCGCGTTCGGCTGTACGACGGCAGCGGACTGTCCCGGCACAACCGGGTCCCGCTGCGCACGCTGGCGGACCTGCTCGACCTCGCCACCCGGCAGCAGGAACTGCGCCCGCTGCTCACCGGCCTCCCCGTCGCCGGCTTCTCGGGCAGCCTCGGCTATCGCTTCTCGGCGGACGGCACCGACGCCGCCCGCGGCTTCGTCCGGGCCAAGACCGGCACCCTGTCCCACGTCTCGTTGTTCGCGGGCTCGGTCCGCACCGCCAGCGGCACAGCTCTCACGTTCGCGCTGGCAGCGGACCGGGTGCGCCTCGCCGACACCACGGCGGCCCGCGAGGCGATGGACCGGGTCGCGAGCGCCCTCGCAGCCTGCGACTGCCGCTGAGGCGCACGCTGGACGCCGACGGAGGGAACGCCACCGCGCTGGGCCGTACGGTGGGCGCATGACGCGACCGGGCCAGCCCCTTGCCGAAGGGAATGCCACCGACGGCAGGGCAGCCGATGACATGGTCGACTGGGACCTGGCGGTCCAGACCGCGCGCCGGATGATGAAGCCGGGCCCGCAGGTGTCCCCGGCACAAGCCCGAGAAGCCGTCGAGGAGCTGCGCAGTGGCGCCGCCGAGGCCGAGGCTCACGTCCGGGGGTATACCGGGCTGCAGGCGGAGGCGGCGACCGCACCCGTCGTCGTCGTGGACCGCCCCGGGTGGGTGCAGGCGAACGCCGACGGCCTGCGAGTCGTGTTGCGCCCCCTCGCCGCGAAGATGCGCTCGGTGCGTTCGCCGGGCGGCATCGCGAACGCCGTCGGACCCAAGGTCACCGGCGTGGAAGCCGGCACCCTGCTCGGCTTTCTGGCCAGCAAGGTGCTTGGACAGTTCGACCCGTTCTGGCCAGGGCCGCACCCTGGATCCGCGGGGCAGACGGCGGGCCGGCTGCTGCTGGTCGCCCCCAACATCGTCCAGGCCGAGCTGGACCTCGCCGTCGATCCACGTGAGTTCCGGCTGTGGGTCTGCCTGCACGAGGAAACCCACCGGGTGCAGTTCACAGCAGTTCCGTGGTTGACCGGGCACATCCACGGCGAGATCGCCGAGCTGTTGAGCGCGACCGAGATCGACCCCGGGAAGTTCGCCGCCATGCTGCGCGAAGGCGCCGGAAACCTCCTCGACCTGGTCCGCGGGAAGAGCGAGCAGTCGCTGCTCGACCTCGTCCAAACGCCCGAGCAGCGCAAGGTCCTCGACCGGCTCACCGCCGTGATGTCCCTGCTCGAAGGCCACGCAGACGTCGTGATGGACGGCGTCGGCCCAGGGGTCATCCCCTCGGTGGAGACGATCCGCGAACGCTTCCAGGAGCGACGCAAGGGCAGCTCCGCGCTCGACCAGATGCTTCGCCGGCTGCTCGGCCTGGAGGCCAAGATGCGGCAGTACCGCGACGGCGCGGCGTTCGTGCGCGGGGTCGTCGACAAGGTGGGCATCGACGGGTTCAACGCCGTGTGGACGTCGCCGGACACGCTGCCGAGCAGTGCGGAGGTCGCCGATCCCGGCGCCTGGGTGCGTCGCGTCCACGGTTGAGCCGATGCGTCCGCGGCTCGACCCGGCCGTCGCACTCGTACGCCAGGCGGTGCGCCGCTGTCTCGTCAACGTCGACCCGGGCGAGCTCGTCCTGGCGGCGTGTTCGGGCGGGGCGGACTCGCTGGCGCTGAGCGCTGCACTTGCCTTCGAAGCGCCACGGGCAGGCCTGCACGCCGGTGCCGTGGTCGTCGACCACGGACTGCAGTCCGGCTCCGCCGACGTGGCTGCGCGCGTGGCCGACGGGCTGCGCGGCCGTGCCTTGTCGCCGGTCGAGGTGGTGCGCGCAGCCGTCCGGAACAGCGGCCAAGGCGTCGAGGCCGCAGCGCGAGCCGCTCGCTACGCCGCCCTGGACGACGCGGCCGTGCGGCTGGGCGCCGCGGCGGTCCTGCTCGGTCACACCCTCGATGACCAGGCCGAGACGGTGCTGCTGGGGCTCGCGCGGGGGTCGGGCGCGCGTTCCCTGGCCGGCATGCGCCCGGCCTCGGGCCGCTGGCTGCGCCCGATGCTGTCGGTGCCGCACGACGCAACCGTCACCGCGTGCGCGGCCGAAGGGCTTCCGGTGTGGCACGACCCGCACAACAGCGACCCGCGGTTCACCCGCGCCCGGGTGCGGGCACACGTGCTGCCGATGCTCGAGCGCGAGCTCGGCCCCGGTGTCAGCGCTGCCCTGGCGCGTACGGCGGAGCAGCTGGCCGGTGACGCCGACGCTCTGGATGCCTGGGCCTTCGCCGCGAGCGCCCGGTGCCAGGGCGACCACGGGCTACTGACCGGTGAGATGGAGCGGCTGCCCCGTGCCGTGCGTTCCCGGGTGCTGCGCCAAGCGGCTCTCGATGCCGGCTGCCCGCCGACCGACCTGGCAGCCGTCCACGTCGATGCGCTGGACGCTCTGGTGACCCAGTGGCACGGTCAGCGCGCCGTCGACCTGCCGGGCCGCGTACGCGCTGTCCGTCGCAACGCTGAGGTGCTGTTCGAGCGCGCCGCTGTGGCAGGCTGACCACCGACTCGCCCGCCGATCACCGCTGGAGTGACGTGGACATCACGCGCGTGGACGACGATCTCACCACGACGCTGCTCACCGAGCCGCAGATCGCCGAGCGCGTCCAGGATCTGTCCCACCAGATCCAGACCGACTACGAGGGCCGCGACCTGCTCTTGGTCGGGGTGCTCAAGGGCGCGGTCATGGTGATGGCCGACCTCGCCAGGGCGTTGGACCGCCACGTCGAGATGGACTGGATGGCGGTGTCGTCGTACGGCTCGGGCACGATGTCTTCCGGCGTCGTGCGCATCCTCAAAGACCTCGACGCCGACATCTCCGGGCGTCACGTGCTGGTCGTCGAGGACATCATCGACACCGGGCTCACGCTGTCCTGGCTCGTGTCCAACCTGCAGTCGCGCCGCCCGGCCTCGGTCGAGGTATGCGCCTTGCTGCGCAAACCCGAGGCCATGCGGATGAAGGTCGACGTCCGCTACGTCGGCTTCGACATCCCCGACGAGTTCGTAGTCGGCTACGGGCTTGACTACGCGGAGCGCTACCGCAACCTGCGCTGCGTGGCGACGCTGGCACCGCACGTCTACTCATAGCGGCGGCAGCGAGTCGCGCTGGCCGGCGAAATCGGGGACACTAGGGATAGGACGGACATCTGCCGCTGGGCGTCCGACAGCCGCATCCGCCCTGTTGAGCCCGTAGCGCCCCAGCGCAGCGGTGTACCGTCGAAGGCTGCGGTCCGGACGCGCTGGACCCTACAGCCCTAGGCTCGACCGAGCGCTGGGGAACGCACAGGAGGGACGGAGCGAAGCTCCGATATGGACTTCAAACGGCTCTTCCGCGGCCCCTGGCTGTGGATCATCCTGGGCGTACTGGCCGTGCTCGGCGTGCTGCAGTTCATCTCCTCCAGCAACGGCTATGAAGACATCGACACCTCGGAGATGGTCGCCTACATCAACAACGGCGAGGTCGAGACCGCGACGTTCGTGGCGGGGGACCAGGAAGTCCGCGCGACCCTCGTAGACAGCGGCGACAAGGTCAGCGCGCAGTGGCTCGACAGCCAGGGCCTGCGACTGCTCGACCGCGTCGCCGCCCAGCAAGGGGACGGGGTCGACTATGACGTCGAGGTCCCCCAGCCGAGCTTCCTCGGGTCGCTGCTGGGCGCGGTGTTGCCGTTCCTGCTCATCATCGTGTTCTTCCTATTCCTGATGAACAACGTGCAGGGCGGCGGCGGTCGGGTGATGCAGTTCGCCAAGTCGAAGGCGAAGCTCATCACCAAGGACACGCCCAAGACGACGTTCGCCGACGTGGCCGGCTGTCAAGAGGCCATCGAGGAGCTCGGGGAGATCAAGGAGTTCCTGCAGGAGCCGGCGAAGTTCCAAGCGGTCGGCGCAAAGATCCCCAAGGGCGTGCTGCTGTACGGCCCTCCCGGCACGGGCAAGACACTGCTGGCACGCGCGGTTGCAGGGGAGGCCGGCGTCCCGTTCTACTCGATCTCCGGCTCGGACTTCGTGGAGATGTTCGTCGGCGTTGGCGCAAGCCGCGTGCGCGACCTGTTCGAGCAGGCCAAGGAGAACGCTCCGGCGATCGTCTTCATCGACGAGATCGACGCGGTCGGCCGCCACCGCGGTGCCGGTCTCGGCGGCGGGCACGACGAGCGCGAGCAGACTCTCAACCAGCTGCTGGTGGAGATGGACGGGTTCGACGTCCGCGGCGGGGTGATCTTGATCGCGGCGACCAACCGGCCCGACATCCTCGACCCGGCCCTGCTGCGGCCGGGCCGCTTCGACCGGCAGATCGGCGTCGACGCGCCCGACCTCGCCGGGCGGCACCAGATCCTGCAGGTGCACTCCCGCGGCAAGCCGATGGCGACGGACGTCGACCTGCTCGGGGTCGCCCGGCGTACGCCCGGCTTCACCGGCGCCGACCTCGCCAACGTGCTCAACGAAGCCGCCTTGCTCACCGCTCGGCAGAACCGCAAGCTGCTCGATGACGAAGCGCTCGACGAGGCCATCGACCGCGTGATCGCCGGACCTCAGCGGCGCAGCAGGCTGATGAGCGAGAAGGAGAAGAAGATCACCGCCTACCACGAAGGCGGGCACGCGCTGGTGGCGGCGGCACTCCCCAACACCGACCCCGTGCACAAGGTCACGATCCTGCCCCGCGGCCGTGCGCTCGGCTACACCATGGTCCTGCCCGACGAGGACAAGTACTCCACGACCCGCAGCGAGATGCTCGACAAGCTCGCGTACATGCTGGGCGGACGCGCTGCGGAGGAGCTGGTCTTCCACGACCCGACGACCGGCGCGGCCAACGACATCGACAAGGCAACCAGCCTGGCCCGGGCCATGGTGACCCAGTACGGCATGACCGAGCGCATCGGTGCGGTGAAGTTCGGCGAGGACAACAGCGAGCCGTTCCTCGGCCGCGACATCGGGCACACACGCAACTACTCCGAAGAGGTGGCCGCGACCGTCGACGGTGAGGTCAAGGCGCTGCTCACGACAGCGCACCAGGAGGCGTTCGACATCCTGGTCGACAACCGCGACGTCCTCGACGCCCTCGTGCTCGCGTTGCTCGAGCGCGAGACGCTCGACAAGGGCGAGGTAGCGGTGATCTTCGAGCCGGTGCGGCGCCGGCCAGCACGACCACCGTGGACGGGGTCGCCGACGCGCATCCCGTCGACGCTGCCACCCGTCAAGTCCCCCAACGGCACCGCACCGTCCAACGGCGCGTCGGAGGGCGCCTCGTCCGACAGCGGGATCATCGTTGCGCCTGGCCCGGACGGGGACCTGCACGGCGGATGGCAAGGCCCGCCGCCGGGAACCCCGCCGACGCCGCCCTCGCCCGGAGCCTGAGCGGGTGGGCGGAGACGCCAATCGGGCGTTCGACCATGAGCGGGCCGCGGCGGCAGTACGCGAGCTGCTCTACGCGGTGGGAGAGGATCCCGACCGCGACGGTCTTCGCGACACGCCGGCGCGCGTGGCCCGGACCTACGCCGAGATGTTCGCTGGTCTGCACGCCAGCGCCGATGACGTTCTCTCGCCGCAGTTCGAGCTCAGCCACGACGAGATGGTGCTGGTCAAGGACATCGAGGTGTGGTCGATGTGCGAGCACCACCTCGTGCCGTTCACCGGCAGCGCGCACGTCGGCTACATCCCTGGGGCTGACGGCCGGATCACCGGGTTGTCCAAGCTCGCCCGCCTCGTCGACGTCTTCGCGCGCCGCCCGCAGGTCCAAGAGCGGCTCACCACCCAGGTGGCGGACACGCTGATGCGCCTGCTCGAACCGCGCGGGGTTCTCGTAGTGGTGGAGGCCGAGCACCTGTGCATGACGATGCGAGGGGTGCGCAAGCCAGGCGCCAAGACCGTGACGAGTGCGGTGCGCGGCCAGCTTCGCGATCCCGCCACCCGCGCAGAGGCGATGAGCCTCATCCTGCGCTGAGGGACCCGCAGGACGCGCCCCGCCGCCCGACCCTTCCGTCCGCCCCTGCCGCCCGGCCCAATTTGCCTCGTGTTGTAGCCGTTCGGTGCCTTCACGACGCCGATTGCCGGTGCTTCGGCCCCACTTGACGGCAACACGAGGGAAATGGGAACGGGCGGCGGCGGTACCGTCGCGGCGTGTACGCCGAGCCGGTCCGCTACGTGGAGGGCCTCCCGCGGCCGGGGCGGTGCCTCGTCATGGGCGTCCTCAACGTGACGCCCGACTCCTTCTCCGATGGGGGCAGCTGGCTGGACCCCGCGGACGCCGTCACCCACGCGCTTGCGCTGCTGGCCGGTGGAGCCGACCTGATCGACGTCGGTGGGGAGTCGACCCGTCCCGGCTCCGAGCGGGTCTCGGCAGCGGAGGAGCTGGCTCGGGTGCTGCCGGTGGTGGAGGCGCTCGTCGACGCCGACGCCATCGTCTCGGTCGACACGACCCGGGCCGAGGTCGCCGCCCAGGCGGTCGACGCAGGCGCCCGACTGGTGAACGACGTCTCGGGTGGCGACGCCGACCCGGAGATGCTGGCCTTCGTGGCGGCGGCGGGTGTCCCCTACATCTGCATGCACCGGCGGGGTGACGCCGCCGACATGGACGCGCGCGCGACATATCGCGACGTCGTCGCCGAGGTGGCGGCGGAGCTCTCGCACAAGGCCCAGCGTGCCCTCCAGGCCGGCATCGCGCCCGGTCGCCTCGCGATCGACCCGGGCTTGGGGTTCGCAAAGCTGGGGGACGACAACTGGCGGCTGCTCGCACACCTCGACTCGCTGCACGCGCTCGGCCACCCCGTCCTCATCGGAGCGTCCCGCAAGCGATTCCTCGGCGCCGCGCTGGCCGACGCTGACGGCTCGGACCGGCCGATGCCCGAGCGCGACGCCGCGACTGCCGCAGTCTCCGCGCTCGCTGCTCGCTCGGGTGCGTGGGCGGTCCGGGTGCACGACGCGGCATCCTCGCGCGACGCCGTGACCGTTGCAGCTCGTTGGGCACGGGCCGCTGGTACCCAGCCGGGCGAGCCGGCGGGCACGCACCGCAGAGCCGGCAGGGCGGATCACCTGGTGTTGCGGGGGATTACGGCGTTCGGCCGGCATGGCGTTCTCGACTCCGAGCGGCACAGCGGACAGCTCTTCCGCGTCGACGTCGTCCTGGACGTCGACGCGGCAGACGCGGCCGCCTCCGACGAGCTCTCGGCGACCCTCGACTACGCCGAGGTGGCACAGGCGGTGAAGGCCGATGTCGAGTCCGAGCCGGTCAACCTGCTGGAGACGCTTGCCCACCGGCTGGGCGACCTGTGCCTGCGCTGGCCAGCGGTGCAGCGCGTCGAGGTGACCGTGCACAAGCCAGAGGCGCCGATGCCGGTCCCGTTCGAGGACGTCTCGATGACCGTCATCCGTAGCCGACCATGACGCCGACGCCGAGCTCTCGTGGCGTCGACGCCGATGGCCCCGCCGCCGTAGCGGTTTCACGGCGAGCGGTTGTGGCGTTGGGCAGCAACCTGGGTGACCGGCAGGCCGCTCTCCAGGGGGCGCTGGACCGCCTGGCCGACACGCCTGGCGTGCGCCTCGTGGCCGCGTCACCGGTCTATGAGAGCGCGCCGGTCGGCGGCCCGGTCGGAGCGGGGGACTACCTCAACGCCGTAGTCGTCATCGACACGACGCTCCGCCCGACGCAGCTGCTGGAACAGCTGCACGCCATCGAGAGCTGCTTCGGACGAGTCCGGCGCACTCGCAACGACCCCCGAACCCTTGACCTCGATCTCGTCGTACTCGGCTCGCACCTGCAGCGCTCCGCTGAGCTGACGCTGCCGCACCCGCGCGCTGGCGAGCGCCCGTTCGTGCTGCGACCCTGGCTGGATGTCGACCCGTCGGCCGAGCTGCCCGGGTCCGGCAGCGTCGCCGACCTCCTCGCCCGGGCCGACACCGACGGGCTCCGGCGCCGCACCGACCTCTCGCTCGAGCTGCGGTGAGTGACCAACCCGGGCGCATCCGTACGACCGCCCCGTCCCAGCTCGCGGTGTGTGCGGCCATCGGAGCAGCGCTCGGCTGGTTCGCGGTGCCGCTGCTCGACCGGCTACGCGGCGTCGTCCCGTCCGTGCCGTGGTCGGCGGTGCTGGCGCTGGCCTTCATCGCGGCCGTGCTGGGAGGGACGGCCTGGATCACCTTCCGTGCGATCCACCGGCGACGAGAGCGCATCGACCCGCAGCGCGCGGTGAACCTGCTGGTCCTGGCGAAGGCGAGTGCGCTCGCCGGTGCGGTGGTCGCCGGCGGCTATCTGGGGTTCGCGGCGCACTACGTCGACAACCTCGACATCGCGTTGCCGCGGGAGCGGGTGACCAGGTCGGTGCTGGCGGCCGCCGGCGCGGTGCTCGTGTGCATCGGCGGTCTGCTGCTCGAGCTCGCCCTACGGGTGCCCAAAGGCCCAGACGACGACGAAGAGGACGCCGCGGACTAGCCGCACCGACGTGGGTCAGTTGTGGACGGGCCCGGCCACGCTCACCTGGACGGCTTGGTGCTGGACGCCTTGGTCGTCGGCGCCGATCGAGCGGCGCAGCGCCTCGTGCAGGGTGGTGGGGGTCAGCACGCCCAAGAACTTCTCGCCGTCGAGCACTGCTACCCAGCCGGCGTCGTGGCGCAGCATCGTGGCAAGCGCGTCCTTGAGCGGCGCGCCGGCCGGCACCCAGGCGTTCATTCGCGCCGCCCGCTGTGCCACGGTGCCCTCCCCTTCGCAGTGCTCCCGGGCCACCCAGCCCGCCAGCCGCTGCCCGTCGAGCACGACCGCCCACCGTGCCTGCGCCGCTGCCAGCGCGGAGCCCGCCGCCGCGAGTGAGTCGCCGGCGGCGACGATGGGCGGCCGCTCCAGGTCGGACTCCTCGACAGGGGTGACGGCCAACCGGCGAAGTCCCCGGTCGGCGCCGACGAACTCGGTCACGAAGTCGTCGGCCGGCGCGCCGAGCACCCGCGCCGGGGTGTCGTACTGGGCTAACCTGCCGCCCTGGGCGAACACCGCCACCCGGTCACCGAGACGTACCGCCTCCTCGATGTCGTGGGTCACGAACATCACGGTCTTGCCCAGATCTTCTTGCAGCCGCCGGAACTCCTCCTGGAGCCGCAGGCGTACGACCGGGTCGACAGCACCGAACGGCTCGTCCATCAGCAGTACGGGTGGGTCGGCAGCGAGGGCTCGGGCCACCCCTACCCGCTGGCGCTGCCCGCCGGACAGCTGAGCGGGGTAGCGGTCGGCGTAGGTAGCGGGATCCAGACCGACCAGCTCGAGCAGCTCGTCACTGCGCGCCCGGGCTCGCGCCTTGTCCCATCCCAACAGCTTGGGAACGGTGGCCACGTTCGTACGGATGTCTTGGTGCGGGAACAGGCCGACCTGCTGGATGACGTAACCGATCCGGCGCCGCAGCTCGACCGGGTCGACGTGGGTGACGTCGTCGCCGTCCAGCGTGATCGTGCCGGAGGTCGGCTCGATGAGCCGGTTGACCATCTTCAGGGTCGTGGACTTCCCGCAACCGGAAGGCCCGACGAGCACGACGAGCTCCCCGCGGGGGACGTCGAGGTCCAGCGCCTCGACGGCCACGGTGCCGTCGGCAAACGTCTTGCCGACGCCCTCGAGCCGGATCATCGAGTCTTCGCTACGGTCCATCGCGTGACCTCTCTGGGTGTCGCACCGGACGCCAGCTGTCTGATCGACAACGCCTGGATCTGTGCCGAGTACCTGCGCACCAGGCAAGGGGAGCTCGTCGACGCCACCGAACAGCACCTGATTATCACCGTTGCGTCGGTGGCGCTCGGTCTCGTGGTGGCGCTGCCGCTGGCGTTGCTCGCACGACGCTATCGAAGGGCCGAGGCGGCGGTCCTCGGCACAGCCACCGGCCTCTACACCGTGCCGTCCCTCGCCTTGTTCTCGCTGCTGCTCCCGTTCACCGGGCTCGGCAAGGACACGGTCATCATCGGGATGGCTCTGTACTCCCTGACGATCCTGGTGCGGAACTTGATCGCGGGGCTCGACGGCGTGCCCACCGATGTGGTCGAAGCGGCCAGGGGGATGGGGTACGGAGCGGCTCGAATGCTCGTCCGCGTCGAGCTGCCGCTGGCGTTGCCCGCGATCATGGCCGGGGTACGGGTGGCGACGGTCTCGACGGTGGCGCTCACCACCGTCGGGGCGATCGTGGGGGCCGGCGGGCTCGGCACGCTGCTGTACGAGGCGTTCCCCTCACAGTTCAAGGCGCAGATCCTCGCCGCGAGCGTGCTGTGCGTTCTGCTGGCGGTCGTGCTGGACGTCGCACTGCTCGGAGCTCAGCGGCTGATGACGCCGTGGGCCGCCGACAGGAGCCGCAACCGATGAACGCGTTCAGTGCCGCCCTGGACTGGCTCACCGACCCTGAGCACTGGAGCGGCGGCAGCGGGGTCCCGGCGCTCTTGCTGCAGCACGTCCTCCTCACGGCCACCAGCCTCGTGGTGGCCTTGTGCGTCGCCCTACCAGTGGCGCTGTGGCTCGGACATCTCGGCAAGGGCGGTGCGCTGGCGATCAATATCTCTAACATCGGCCGCGCGATCCCGACGTTCGCCGTCTTGATCCTGCTCGCCGTGGGCGTCGTCGGGAGCGGAGTGTTCGGGCCGTATGGGCGCACGGGGCTCGCCACTCTTATCGCCTTGGTGGTCTTCGCGCTGCCGCCGATCGTCACCAATGCCTACGTCGGCATGCGGGAGGTCGACCGGGACACCGTGGAGGCCGCCCGCGGCATGGGAATGCGCGGTTGGCAGCTGTTCACCCAGGTGGAGCTGCCACTGGCGATCCCGCTCGTGATGGCCGGAGTGCGCCTGGCCGTCGTGCAGGTGTGGGCGACGGCCACCCTGGCGGCGCTGGTGGACGGTCCCGGCCTCGGCAACATCATCGTCGAGGGCTTCGGGCTGCAGAATTACGGCCAGGTGCTCGCCGGGGCGGTGATCGTGGCCGGGCTGGCATTGCTCCTCGAAGTGGCACTCTCGCTGCTGCAGCGGGCCGTCGACCCGCTGCGGTCGGCCCGACGTCAGACCGCAGCGCGAACCGCGCCAGCGACAAGCACGTAACGACTCAGCCACGCTGGTTGAATCTGGGTTGCCAGCCATGTTAGGTAGGCCGGGAATGGGTGCCGCCCGGCGCCTGACCTGACACGCGTGGGCCCCGCCCACGGGACACAGAAGGCGGTGCACCGGATGCTCCGGACCCGACGTCTTGCCTGCGCACTTCTTGCCGTCGCGCTGCTGGCGCTCAGCGCTTGCGGCAGCGACTCAGACGAACCCGGAGACTCCGGCGGGGAAGCCAAGGGCGAGCTGAGCGTGGGAGGTGGCACGTTCACCGAGTCCCTTCTGCTGCAGCACATGTACCGGCTCGTCCTGCAAGACGCCGGCTACACGGTCCCCGCACCCATCTCGGTCACGAACCGGGAGACGTACGCCAAGTCCCTGAAGAGCGGCGAGATCGACGTCATCCCCGAGTACGCCGCCTCGATGGCCGACTACCTGAACCTGGCCGTCAACGGCGCCGATGCCGGCACGGTCGCGTCTCCCGACATCGACACGACCATGAAGGCGCTCGAGGACCTTGCCGAGCAGGAGGGCTACGCCGTGCTCGAGCCTGCCCAGGCGACCGACCAGAACGCGTTCGCAGTGAGCAAGGAGTTCGCCGAAGAAAACGACCTCACCACGCTTTCCGACCTCGGAGAGCTTGGCCAGCCCGTGAAGCTGGCCGCTCCGGTCGAATGCTCCGAACGCCCCTACTGCAAGCCGGGTCTCGAGAAGGTCTACGGCATCGAGATCTCCGACCTGATCACCGCAGACTTCGGTTCGCTGCAGGCCAAGAAGGCCGTCCAGACGGGCGAGGCGCAGATGTGTCTGGTGGGCACGACGGACGGAAGCCTCGAGCAGTTCGGGCTCGTGCTCCTCGAGGACGATAAGAGCCTGCAGAACTCCGAGAACCTGGTGCCCATCGTCAACGAGGAAGCCGCCTCCGACGCCACCGTCGCCGAGGTGCTGAACAAGCTGTCCGAGACGCTGACGACGGAGGACCTCGCAACGCTCAACGGCCAAGTCGACCTGGAGCGTCAGAAGCCGGAGACCGTTGCGCAGGCCTACCTCGAGGACAAGGGCTTGATCGGCGGCTGAGCCGACCGGTCCGCTCCGACTACTGACGCCAGCCGAGCTCGCCGACGGTGACGGCTGCGGCCACGGTGTTGCCCGGCGGCGCCAACGGGCAGGCCCACGCTTCGTCGTAGGCACAGGATGGGTTGTAGGCGAAGTTGAGGTCCAGCACGAGTCGGCCGACGCTGGTGTCTCCACCGAGGTCGGCGCCTTTGACGGTGTCGAGCACGTATCGCCCGCCTCCGTAGGTGCTCTGGCCCGAGGTCGCGTCTTTCAGCGGTACGAAGACGCCGCCGCCGTAGACAGCGACCCACCACACGTCCAGCGATCCCAGCCCGGGTAGCTCAGCCGTGCCGAGCCGCGTGAAGGGCACCGATCCATCGGTGCCGGTGACCGTCGTGAAACTGGCTTCCCCGGCCGCTGCGATGTCTGCCTCGAAGCTGAATGCGGGGTCGTAGGGCGCCACGGACAGACCGCCAAACGTCGCGCGCCGCTCCGGCGGCAGGGGCGAGTCCGGATGCGTACCGAACATGGTGTTTCGCCCGTCCCGCCACAGCGCATGTGCAGCGGCTGGGTCGCTCGCACGGGTACGGCGGACGTCCGCGTAGAGAGCGAACACCCGGCGGCGCCAGTCGAGCAGCGAAAGCCGCTTACCCTCAGCCCCCATCGCCACATCCTGGCACGGGGGAGCGTTGAGCAGCCCCTAGCCTGGGTGCAATGGATGAGCTGTTCGCGCCACCCGGGGAAGCCTGGCAGCGGGTCTCGCCGAAGCTGTGCGTGCAGTACCGCTCGGTCCTGGTGGGGGCGGTCTTTCTCGCTGCCGTCGGCCTCATCGGAGTCAGCCTGCTGTGGCTGCACAGCCTGCCTGCCGCCGGCGCGGTTGTCGTCCTCGCTGTACTCGTCGCAGTGCTCGGCTGGGTCATGTCGGCGCGGCGGCAGCGGGCCTGGGGATACGCCGAGCGCGACCAGGACCTGTTCATCACGTCGGGGGTGATGTTTCGGAAGCTGGTCGCCGTGCCGTACGGACGGATGCAGTTCGTCGACGTCACCGCCGGACCACTCGAGCGGTACCTCGGGATCGCCACCGTGCGCATGCACACGGCGACGCCCAACACCCAAGCCCGGATCCCGGGCGTCGTGCCTGCCGAAGCAGCCCGACTGCGCGACCGGCTCACCGCACTCGGCGAGGCATGGGCTGCGGGCCTGTGAGCGGGTCGCCCAGCGCGCCGGCGAGCGAGCCGGCCGGCTTCTCCCGACTGCACCCGCTCACACCGCTCGTGCGCGGCTGGGCTCTGCTGGTGGCGGGTGTCATCGCGGTCGGCCAGCAGCTCGTGCGCGGCGAGCTCGACATCGTCGGTCTGGCTGTCACCGGCGGGGCGGTGATGGCCGTCGGTGTGGCAGCCGGCGCTGTGTCGTGGTGGTTCACTCGATTCCGGATCGACGCCACCGAGCTCCGGATCGAGTCGGGTGTCTTCGTGCGGCGGTCCCGTCGCATCCCGCTCGAACGACTGCAAGCCGTCGACGTGGTCCAGCCGCTGGTGGGACGGCTGCTGCGCCTGGCCGAGCTCCGACTCGAAGTCGCCGGTGGTGCGCGCAGCGAAGCGGCGCTCGCCTATCTACCGCTGGCCGAGGCCCATCGCGTACGTCGGGTGTTGCTCCCGGCGTCCGCTGGTGCGCGGACCGAGTCGGCAGCACCTGGGTCGCCTGGTTTCGCAGCGCCGGCTCCGGTGCTGGTGCGCACGACCCCGTTGCTGCTGCTCGCCGGGCAGCTGCTCTCCTCGCAGTTCCTCCTCGCCGTGCTCGGGTTTGCCACCGTGGATGCGGTGCTGTTCCTGGCTGGCCGGTTCCCAGGCCTTCCGTTCCTCGCGGCGGAGCTGGCGGCGCTCGGTGCCTTGGTGGTACGGCCGTTCGTAGCCGAGTACGGCTTCACCGTGAGCGATGCGCCGGGTGGCCTGCGCATCCAGCGCGGCCTGCTCGACCTGCGCTCGTCAACGGTCCTGCCGGGGCGGGTTCAAGGGGTGGCAGTGTTCGAGCCCGTGCTGTGGCGGCTGATGCGGTGGGTGCGCGTGGAGGTCGACGTTGCCGGACAAGCCGAGTCCGCGGACGACTCGTCGGGAGATGCTGCGGCCACCTTGGTGCCGATCGGCTCGCGGTCGGTCGCGGATGCCGCGGTGGGCGAAGTGCTGCCCGGTGTGGTCGTCCCGGCCATCCGCGCGACGCCGGCCCCGCAGAGAGCGCGCTGGGTCTCGCCGCTGGGCTGGCGCTACCTAGCGGCCGGGGCGGACGACCGCGCCGTCTTGACCCGGGCGGGCTGGCTCGTGCGCCGCACGGACGTCGTTCCGCACGCGAAGATCCAGTCCATCCGGGTGCGCCAGGGACCTTGGCAGCGAAGGCTCGGGCTGGCCGACGTGCTGATCGACAGCCCCCCGGGCCCGGTGATCGCGAAGGCGAAGCACCGACCGGCGCAGAGCGCACGGGTCTTTGCCTTCACCCAGCTCGCCCGAGCGCAGCTGGCCCGGGAGCGAGCACGCACCATCGGTCCCGGCGCCTGACACTCGGCTCCGGTTCCCTACGTCTAGCCTTGCCGGTCATGACGTCATCCCCGCCCGCCGGCGATGTCGCGGACGGCGCCCACGCCAGTGACCTGCCCGAGCAGCAGCGAGTACGACGCGCCAAGCGCGCGCACATGTACGAAACGGGCGCCGACCCCTACCCCGCCAGCGTGCCTCGAACACACTCGCTGTCCGAGGTCCGGGACACCTATGACCCCGCTGAGCTGGGCCCGGACGTGCGCACCGGCGACGAGGTAGCCGTCACCGGGCGGGCCATCTTCGTGCGTGACACCGGCCAGCTGGTCTTCGTTCGACTGCGCAGCGGCGACGCCGAGCTGCAGTGCATGGTGTCGCGTGCCGGAGTCGGGTCGGAGTCGTTGGCGGCGTTCAAGGCGCTTGTCGACATCGGTGACCATCTCAGCGTCGCCGGTGAGGTCGTGACGAGCCGCCGCGGGGAGCTCTCGGTGCAAGCGAGCAGCTGGAGCATGGCGGCCAAGACGTTGCGCCCACTGCCGGTGGAGCACAAGCCGCTGAGCGAGGAGACCAGGGCTCGGATGCGGTACGCGGATCTCATCGTGCGGCCGGCCGCGCGCGAGATGGTGCTGACCCGGGCAGCCGTGCTGCGGGCGGTGCGGCGCGTCCTCGACGAGCGAGGTTTCGTCGAAGTCGAGACGCCGGTCCTCCAATATGTGCATGGCGGCGCAGCGGCTCGCCCGTTCCGTACGCATCTGCAGGCCTTTGACCAGGACATGACGCTGCGCATAGCCCTCGAGCTCTATCTCAAGCGTTGTGTCGTGGGTGGAATAGAACGCGTCTACGAGATCGGCCGAACGTTTCGCAACGAGGGGCTGGACTCCACGCATAGTCCGGAGTTCACCATGTTGGAGGCATACCAGGCATACGGCGACCATTCGACCATGGCGACTTTGACGCGCGACCTAGTGGTCGCTGCGGCTCGTGAAACAGGTCACACCGTCGTGCCGGACGGTCATGGCGGTGAAATCGACCTCGACACCGAATGGCAGACGCTGTCTTTGCTGGACGCGGTCAGTGCCGCGGTCGGCACCGAAATCACCGTCGAAACCAGCGCCGATGCCTTGCGCACGGTCGCCGAGCGGACTGGCGTCGAGCTTCGTCCGGACTGGGGGGCTGACGAGATCGTCGTCGAGCTCTACGAGCAGCTGGTGGAGCGCACGTTGCTCGTTCCGACCTTCGTGACCGATTACCCAGCATCGGTACGCCCGCTCGCCCGGTCCCACCGATCCAAGCCAGGCTTGGCAGAGTCGTGGGACCTCGTCATCGGTGGAGTGGAGCTGACGACGGCGTACACGGAGCTGACCGACCCGGTCGTGCAGCGCGACCGCTTGCTCGAGCAGGCATCACTCGCCGCCCAGGGCGATTCCCATGCCATGCAGCTAGACGAGGATTTCCTCCGAGCTCTCGAGTTTGGTCTTCCGCCCACCGGGGGTATGGGTTTGGGCATAGACCGGCTGATTCGGTTACTGACGGGGGCAGGATTGCGGGAGGCTATCCTCTTTCCGCTAGTGCGGCCGGAGGCCGGAGCTGCCACGCTCTCCTGAAGTTGCCGTTCGGAGCGTTTCCGCATATGCTGACAAAACCCCTATCGATTGTTTTTGCTTTGGAGGATTTTCAATGGCGCAGAAGGTCAACATCATCATGGTCGACGACATTGACGGCGGCCAGGCCGACGAGGCCGTGTCTTTCGGGTTGGACGACACCAACTACGAGATCGACCTGTCGTCGCAGAATGCCGCTGCGCTGCGCGACGCTCTCGCTCCCTATGTCGCTGCGGCGCGCAAAGTCAGAGGCCGCCGCGACGGCGGTCGCTCCGGCGGACGACGGGGTCAGCGCTCCGACGGGTCTCCATCGGCCGCCGACATCCGCGCTTGGGCACGGGAGAACGGTCGCACGCTCTCCGACCGCGGCCGCGTCCCCGCTGAGATCCGCGAGGCTTACAACGCCGCTCACTGAGCTGCAAGCCACGCTGCGCGCCGGTCATCGATGCCCGGCGCGCAGTCGGCTCTGCTGCGTTCGCTGACCGCGTAAGCGGGACGTGAGCCGGAACATTCGCCGCGGCGCCGCCGTTGATGCTTCGTACGGCCGGCGACAGAGGTCGCCGCCGTTACCATGCAACCAGGGCGTACGACGTTGACCCGCCCAGCCCGGGGCTCGGCAAGGAGCGTGGACGAATGTTCGAGAGGTTTACCGATCGCGCCCGGCGCGTGGTGGTCTTGGCCCAGGAAGAGGCCAGGATGCTCAGCCACAACTACATCGGCACCGAGCACATCCTGCTCGGCCTCA
>DATHBP010000039.1:0-11187 GCA_035296085.1 Nocardioidaceae bacterium
TTCTTCGCCGTCAGCACCGTGCGGGCGTCGTCGCCGAACTCCGGCGCCACCACCACCTCGGTGAACACCTCGGCAATCTGCTCCGCCAGCTCCGTGGTCACGGGGCGGTTCGTCGCGATCACACCGCCGAACGCCGAGACCGGGTCGCAGGCGTGCGCCTTGCGGTGGGCCTCCGCGACGTCGGCGCCCACCGCGATCCCGCACGGGTTGGCGTGCTTCATGATCGCTACGCACGGTTCGTCGAAGTCGTACGCCGTCCGCCGGGCAGCGTCGGCGTCGACGTAGTTGTTGTACGACATCGCCTTGCCGTGGAGCACCTCGGCCTGCGCGAGCCCCGGGAACGGGACAAACCCCGACTCGTACAGAGCCGCCCGCTGGTGTGGGTTCTCCCCGTAGCGCAGCACCTCGGCACGGGTCCAGGTGGCGCCCACCCACACTGGGAAACCGGACCCGTCGTCGGTGGGGGCGACCGTGTTTCCTAGCCACGACGCGACGTGCACGTCGTAGGTGGCGGTGTGCGCGAACGCCTTCGCCGCCAGCCTTTGCCGCTCGGCCAGCGTGAAACCGCCGGCGTTCGCAGCGCGCACGACGTCGGGGTAGCTCTCCGCAGAGACGACGACAGCGACGGTGGCGGAGTTCTTGGCGGCACCGCGGACCATGGCCGGTCCGCCGATGTCGATCTGTTCGATGCACGCCTCGACCGAAGCCCCGGATCGTACGGTGTCGGTGAACGGGTAGAGGTTGGCGACGAGCAGGTCGAACGGCTCGATCCCGAGCTCGTCGAGCTGCTGCTGGTGGGCTGCCAGCCGCACGTCGGCGAGCAAGCCGGCGTGCACGCGCGGGTGCAGCGTCTTGACCCGGCCGTCGAAGCACTCGGGAAAGCCCGTCAGCTCCTCCACCGCGGTCACCGGCACCCCTGCAGCCGCGATGACGCGTGCCGTCGACCCCGTAGACACGATCTCGACCCCGGCCTTCTGCAGCGCCCGCGCCAGCTCGTCGAGGCCGCCCTTGTCGAAGACGGAGATCAGCGCACGCCGCAGCGGGCGTCGAGCATCGGTCATCGGCCTATCCGCACCTTTCTGCCGTCGACAGAGAATCCGTCGCGCACCATCCGGCCGACCGTCTCCACGAGCATCGTGCGCTCCACCGACTTGATGCGCTCGTGCAGCGACTCCTCGTCATCGGCGTCCTCCACCGGCACGCTCGCCTGCGCGACGATCGGGCCGGTGTCCACGCCGTCGTCGATCAGGAACAGCGTCGCACCGCTCACCCGCACGCCGTACGCCAGCGCGTCGCGCGGCGCGTGCATGCCGGGGAAGGCCGGGGACAGGGCTGGATGGGTGTTCAGGCATCGGCCCGCGAACCGGCCGAGGAACGCACCTCCGACGAGCTTGAGGAACCCGGCGAACACTACGAGGTCCGGCTCATGACGGGCGACCTCGGCGCCCAGAGCCTCGTCCCACTCCGCTCGGCTCGCGTGGTCCTCGACCCGCTGCACGAACGTCGCAACGCCCGCGCGCTCCGCACGGGCCAGCGCCTCGACCCCGTCCCGGTCGGCACCTACCGCAACGACGGCCGCACCGTACGCCGGGTCGGTGCACGCGTCCAGCAGGGCCTGCAGGTTGGTGCCCGTTCCGGAGGCCAGGACGACGAGGCGGGCGGGCACCGATGCAGATCTCCTCGAGCGGACGACGGCGACGGCGACAGACTAGTGATCCACCTGTACTGGTGGCTCGACACTTCAGCCTCCGGCTGAGCGCCGCCAGGGAAGGGCCGACCGCAAGCGCCGGCCTGCGTCTTCGAACGGCTGCACGATCCCCCGGAGCGGAATGCAGGACAACGCACCGGTCAGCACACCGCCGACTCCCATGCCGGCAACCGCCGCCACTGCGCACGCCAGCGGCTGGGGACCGATCTCGCTCAGCCGACCCGGTCCGCTGGCCACCGCGAGCACGGTGAGCAGCCCGAATGCCACCCCCGCCGCCACACCCGCGAGCCCCCCGCTCACCGCTCGCCCCGCGAGACCGTCGACGGGGTAGCGACGCAACCCCACGACTGCCGCCAACCCGCCCACGAGCACCGGCACGGCGACCAGCGCCGTCACCCACCAGCCCTGCGCCCCTTCGTTCGGGAGCGCCGCGAGCAGAGGCAGCAGCGGCAGTTGGCCGAGATGCACCTGCGTGGGCGTCACGAACGTGTCAACGCCGAGCGCGAACCCGGGGCCGAGCATGAGGGCTCCGGCGCAGAGCATCGCGTTCGGGAGCAGCAGCGCGCCGACGAGCGCCAGCAGCAGCACCCCGGCGGCACCGCCAGGGATCGAGGACGCCAACTCCTCGGCAAGAGAGACATGCAGCAGCAGACTCGCGGCGACGAGCACCGCACCGGCCGCCAGCATTCCCAGGACACCGCCGACCGCACCCCGCAGCGCCGACCGCAGCTGCTCCGGCAGCGTGGCGGACAGCTGCGAGAGCAGGCCGCTGGCACGGACAACTCCGATGCCGCCGCACGCGGTCGCCAGCACCACGGCGCCCACACCTGCGCGCAGTGGATCGGGTCGAGCCGATGATGCCGCCGCCAGCAGGGTCACGCCGACAACCAGTGCGGCGTACGAGCTGACGAGCGCGCCGACTGCTACCGCGGCCGTACGCCACTCGGCCACCATCGATGAGGTGGCGACCCACCGTCCGCTGCGGTAAAGCAGCAACCCCGCGACAGCGGTGATGCCCAGCGGGACGAGGCTGACGGCGCCACCGCGCAGCTCTACGCCGCTGCCGTGGGCGAGGAGCCAGCTGATCGCGCCGACGCGCACCGCGCCGGGGGCGGTGCCGGTCGAGCCCGACAGCCACGCCGCCACGCTGAGCGCACAGCAAGCCAGCAGGCAGGCGGCGGCCGACCACAGCGCTCCCAGCACCGCGGACAGCGCGGCGGGTCGGGGTGGCGGTGGTGCCGGTGCCGTCGCGACGTCCAGGGCAGGGCGGGGGCGGCTGAGCAGGTCCGTCATCGCTGCCATGGTCCCGTGCCGGCGCCCGTGGGCCAGCCCGGACACGCCGCGCTAGGTCATCGCAGCACCACGGCAAGGCCGAGTGCGGTCAAGACGAGGGCCTGGGCGCCGTGCACGGCTATGCCGACCAATGCGCTCCGGTACAGCTTGGCTGGATAGACCATGACGACCGTGTCGAGCAGCGTCCTGCTGGGCGACCAAGGGCAGGCTCATACTTCGCGGCGCTGCAGCAGAACAAGACCGGCCAGGGCCAGTGCAGCCACGTACGCAAGAAGCACGACCACTGCCGAGAGTGGGCTGATGAGCTGGTCGCTCGCCGCTCCGAGTGATCGAACTGCCCCCAGTGCACCGTCGGGAAGCCATCGCACCAGACCGGGATTGCGCGTCACGACCGGCAGGACGCCTTCGATGACGAACGTCCATACCAAGGCACACGTGAGCGCTGCGGCTGTATTCGGCAACAGCGCTCCGAGAGCGACACCGAGCAGACCCGAAAGGACGGCGGCGGCCAGTAGGCCGGCGATCGCAGCGGGGGTGCCGTGGCTTGTGAGCTGGAACGCGACGTCGTGCACCTGAAACTCCGCAGCCGCCGTCGCCAGCGTGACGACGGCTACCAAGGCGGCGACACAGGCCGCAACGGTTGCCATCGCCAACCCCTTCGCAGCCAGCATCCGGCCGCGCCGGGGCTCGGCGAGGAAAGTAGTCACCGCGGTTCGATGGCGGAACTCGGCAGTCACGGAGAGCACGCCAAGCAGGATCATGCCGAAGCCGACGACCTGGCCCGGCGCCCGAACCAACAGGGGAAGGTTGTCCGGCTGCAACGGCTCAGTACCCCGCGAGCCCGCCACTGATGCGATGAAGATCACTAGCGCGATGGCACCCGATGCAAGGACGGCTGCCACAACCCAGGGCGCCCGGGTGGTGCGTAGTTTGAGTAGTTCGGTCGCGGTGAGGTTGATCATCCCGTTGCTCGGCTTCCCTCGATGGGTTGGTCGGGTCGGTCGGAAGGCAACGCATCCTCACCCTTCGTGAGGCCGAGGAAGATGTCCTCCAAAGAGCCGGTCTGGCGGTCGAGTAGGTCACGCATCGGCTCATGGGTCACAAGCCGGCCGCGATTGATGATCACGACGTCGTCTACGGTCTGCGCGAGCTCCGCAAGCTGGTGGCTGGACACCAGGACAGTTCGGCCCTCGGCGGCAAGCTCGCGAATGAGCAGCCGCAGCCAGCGAACTCCCTCGGGATCTAGTCCGTTGGCGGGTTCGTCGAGGAGCAGAGTGCCCGGCTCACCCAGCAGTGCTACCGCCAACGCCAGGCGCTGCCGCATCCCCAGCGAGTATCCGCCGACGCGACGCCGTCCCGCGCTTTCGAGGTCGACCTGGGCCAACACGTCATGTACCCGCGCTGAGGGAATCGCGTGTGTACGGGCCACCACCCGCAAGGCGTCGAGCCCGCGACGTCCAGGATGGAAAATGTTCGGGTCGAGCACTGCTCCGATATGGCGAAGCGGCTGGCGCAGCTGTGCGTACGCCTTGCCATCGATCGTGGCGGTGCCCGCCGTCGGAGCGGCGAGTCCTAGCAGGATTCGCATGGTCGTCGACTTGCCCGCTCCGTTCGGGCCGAGAAAGCCGGTGACTCTGCCGGTGGCCGGCGAGAAGGTGAGATCGTCGACGGCGTTGACCGCGCCGTACCGCTTCGTCAGGCCTTGGATGCGGATGGTCGTCGTCATCGGCAGTGACCTCCCACCCCTCCGTTGAGCGTGGAGTGCCCAGCACGGACTGCCGCGACGACCTCTTTGACCTCGGCGATGACTAAGCCGGGTTGATGAATGGGAATGTCATGGTCGCTGCGGAAGGCGATGACGTGGTCGCTGCATGGTTCGAGTGCTGCGAGCTCGTCCTGGAGTGTCGACCAGAGGCGCTCCTCGGCCCGCCACGGCCAGCCGGGTGGGTAGGTCTCCGGCGAGGCCCGCCCGTGGCTGATCACTGCGAGGGGCATCGTCCGCAGTGGATGTGCGGCCAGCGCAGCTCTGGTCTGTGCCTCGGCACGGCAGATGTCCATCTGCTCGGAGTCGAAGAAGACGGGCGGGATGTCGCAGGCGTGCGCGGCGAACTGTTGCCACAGGGCGGTGGGCAGATGCTTTCTCAGCATCGCGACTCTCCGGTCGTGGTACCGGGGATGGACACCGTCGATGAGCACCAAGCCGGCCACCTGGTCGGGGTGGAGGCTCGCGAAGAGCAGGCTGAAGAGCCCGCCGTTGGAGTGGCCGGCCAGCACGTAGGGCTCGGGGACGTCGGCGGCGGCCAGCAGTGCGTGCAGGTCGCGCACGCGGTCAAGGCCGGTGCGTGGCGTCGCCGCCGGGTCGCTGCGGCTGAAGGCACCGTTCTGCGACGCCGGGTCGTAGCTGCACACGCGGGTGGATCCGGCTAGCCGGTTCTGGATGCCGTACCAGTCGGTGGTCAGCCCGTTCTCGAAGACCACGGTCGGACCGCCGCGCCCGGTGCAACGCAGGAACAGCTGCCGCCCTTGCACGGTGAACCAGCCGGAATACTTCCCTCGCGGAACGATCGTGGGCGTTGCCTCAGTGAAGCTCAGGTCGTTGATGAGCCCGGTGTCAGGGTTGACACCGAGCGGAATGGCCGCCCTGAAATCTGTGATGTTGGCGAGGGCCACCAGCTGGTAGCGCCGCGGAGGGTAGGCAAAGCCCACGAAGGTTGCCGGGCCGTACGCATCCAGCGTCTCGCGGAGCATCGCGACGATCTGGTCCGCCGGAAAGAACGTGAGCATCGCTGGATCTACGTGCGCTTCCACCTCTTCCGGCGTCAGAGATTCAGCGTCCCCGGCGAGCTGTGCGAGCAGCCAGCGCAGCTGCAGTCCGACCGGAGACTCAGGGAGCCGGTGATTTGGACCGCAGTTGCGCAGCTCGTAGGCGTCGTAGCGGTGGCAGTAGCGCGCGCGGTCCTCGTGCTCAGCGCTGGTAGCTGGTAGGGCGGCAGACTGGAGTGCGGAGCCGACCAAGGCGGCGGCGACGGCCACGGCGACGCGGTGCATGCTGATCTCCTCAGGTCGGAGGGTGGAGCAGGGCGGGTTGAGCTGTGGGTTCTGGCAGAGCGTGCCGTCGGTCGATTCGGTGCGTCAGCGCCGCGCCTGCGGTGCCGGCACCTGAACGGCCTCACTTATGCGGTCGTAACGAATCCCTGCCTCCCGACTTGCTCGTGCGGCGACCTCCGCAGAGGGCGCCTCGAACCACTGGAAGCAGACCTCGTCCCGGGGGATGAACGTCAATCCGCAGTAGCGGACGTCCAGTCCGGCTGCGGCGAGCGCGTCTACCGCGTGCTGTGTCTGGTCACTGACCGATCGGAGGTCCTCCGGCGTCGGGAGGAACCGCTCGACGAGATAGGTGGGCATGCGACCTCCAGCGCCTTCGGCAAGCCCGTGTGCCGACTGACGCTAAGACCTCGCGCCCGGGTATCAATCACGGTTCTCCGTGTCTTTAGCCCGCCCGGCCAGCGCGGCAGCTAGCCTTTGGATGCCTCGGTCAAGTGGGTGGCCAACGCTGTCCGTGATCGGATGCCGAACTTGGTGTAGATCCGGGAGAGGTTTGACTCGACCGTGTTGATGCTCATGAACATCAACCCGGCTACCTCACGGTTTGTGCGTCCCGACGCCACGAGCTCCGCTACCTGCCGCTCGGTTGCGGTCAACTTCCCGGGCAACGCACGACGGCCGCCGACGCGGTCGAGCTCAGTCCTGCTGCTCTGTTCCCACAGGCGGGCCTGGAGACCGCTGAACACGTCACGAGCCTCCTCCAGCGACCGTCTGGCGTCCCCCCACCTCCTGGCCCGGCGCTCAATGGTTCCCAATGACAGCAAGGTTCGTCCGAGCTCGAACGGCTGACCCGCCGAGCGATGGGCGTCGACTGCTCGCGCTGCATGCATCAGCGCCGAAGGCACGTCACCGCGAGCGGCGAGCAGCATGGCGGCACAGCGGTCAGCAGCGCCTACTGCCCAGCACCGGTGCAGCGTGACAGCCATCTCTCGGAACGGGTCTAGCAGCCTCTCCGCCTCCGCATGCAGGCCGAGGCCGACCAATGCCTCGACATCGTCTGGCACGAGGGGGATGTATGCAGGCTCGTGCAGACCGATCCGCTCAGCCGCCGAGACCGCCGGTCCCAAGAAGGCGTGCGCGGCCGCGGGGTTGCCGAGGCTCAGGTGCACGAAGCCAAGGGTCGAGCGGTTGCGCAAGGCGGCCAGCGTCAGGTCAAGCCTGTCCGCTATCGACAAGCCTTCCGACGCACACTCCACCGCGAGCTCGACGTCTCCGGACAGCGCGGCGGTCTGCGCCCGTACGTGCAGCGCCTCGCAGCGAAGCCCATCGTTTCCCGTCGCGGCGAGCAGGCTCTCTTCCGCATGGGGCAAGGCACTCCTCGCGTCACCCACCCGCAGCTCGAGCCGAGCGAGGCACCAGGCCAAGTACTCACGCGCGTGCTCCCCGCCCTGAGCGAGGAGTCGTCGGGTTTCAGCTAGGTAGATGTCACGTGCCTCGCTGAAGTCGCCGGCGACCACCAGCAAGAGAGCAAGCGTCTGCTCGGCACTCTCCAGCGTCGTCAGGCCGACGCCGGACGGGGAGGCATGAGCCTCGCGCACCAGCGACCTTGCTTGGGACAGCGCTTGCGGTGTGACACCGCGGGTGAGTGCAGTGACCAGCAGTCTGTGCAAGGTGCTCGCGCTCGCGGAGAAGGCGTCGCCGACGACTCTGGCGGTGTCAATCGCCTGATCCGCATGCGCCAGAGCCATCGCCGGGTCACCGCGCAGCCAGCAGGCGTGCGAGAGCTCGCGAAAAATCTGGGTGCGCAGGGAGGCGTCACCGCCCGCCTCGCTGAGGGCGTCTGTGAGCACCGCCACCGACTGGCGGGCTCCCTCGCAGTGGTGCGTTACGGGTGCCAACCGCAGCAGTGCGGCCGCCCGCACGGGACCAGCCGGTGAATCCTTGATCACCTCCTCCAGCAGATGCTGCGCGGCGGTGACATCACCGGCTTCGTAGTAGCAGGTGGCAGCGTCTGCCCGGCGGCGCCGCAGGTCGTCGCGTCGATGCGGGGGTGTACGGCTCGCCGCGAGGGTCAACAGGTCGGCGGCGACCGCTGGGGCTCCTCGGGAGCGCGCGACATCGCTGGCGTCGTCTAACGCCGCGGCGATATGGTCGCTGGCGCCCGGGCTGCTCAGAGCAAGGTGGCGCGCACGCTCCTCCGCTCCACCCGCCACACCGGCGATACGGCCGTGCAGCCGCTCGACCTCCTCAACTCCCGCATCGGCATAGATGACAGAACCCAGCAGCGGGTGTGTCAACTCCACCCGTTGTCCTTGGACGTCGAGCAGGCCAGCTGTCATTGCCAGGGCAAGGTCCGCTCGCAGATGTGACGCTGGCTCATGCACCTGTTCGAGAATGTCGGTCGAGGGGCGCGAGAGGGCGGCTGTCGCAAGGAGAACGTCGCGAACTCCCTGAGGCTGTTTTCGCAGCCGGAGCCGCATCAGCTCACGGACAGGTCGCGGAACCGGCAACGGCTCTCCTGGCTCGAGCGGAGCCCCACGTTCTTTGAGCGCTCTGGCCAACTCGAGGGCATAAAGCGGGTTGCCGCGCGTGACGTCCAGCAAGCGTGTCAGCGTGGGCCGCGGGAGGGACAAAGCGAGCTTCGCGTGCAGGAGGTGGTGCAGAGCTCCGAGACTCAGCGGACCGACGTGCACCGTGTCAGTCGGCCGGCCCGTCGAGGAGCGCTCTAGATCGGCAAGCATGCCTGCTCGACCGTCTGACCTGGCCGCCGCCAGCAGGGCCACTGGTTCAGCGCTCAGCCGCCGGAGGACGAAAGACAACGTGTCGGCGGACGCCTTGTCCAACCACTGCAGATCATCGATCGCTACCACGAGGGGCTCACTACGACAGAGCAGCCGCACCAAGCTGAGCACCGCGACTGACACAGCGCGCCGATCCGGTGCATGTCCCTCGGCACTGGCCTTGAGCATGGCTACCTGGAACGCTCGCCGTTGCGGCTCGGGCAGCATCGTCACAATGTCATCGGGCACCGGCTCGAAGAGGTCACCCAACGCGGCGAACGCAAGCGCGGCTTCGCTCGCCGAGGGCCGACACGTCAGCACTGTGTAGGAATGCGCTCTTGCCGCCGCCACCGCCGCTCGCCACAGGGTGGTCTTGCCGATACCAGCTTCGCCGTCGATGACGAGCCGGGTCGGTCCGGTCCGGATGCCGTTCAGCGCGTCGAGCACGGCGCGAAGCTCGTCGTCGCGCCCAAAGATCATCTCGGTCACCTGGCCTCCCGGCACCCGACCTTGAGCCATCCGCGCACATCCATGCGACTGCCTCGACTCAGGGCGCCGGCTGTCACGGCAGCCGATCATAGGGAGCCCGGCTACGGTGCCCAGATGGCCCACATCGCTAGCCCTGCCAGCACGCTGACCCGGGCGGACGCCGCTAGCCGAGACGCAACCGACCCCCTGGCCGGCGTCCGGGACCGGTTCGACCTGCCGGCCGGGATGGCCTATCTCGACGGCAACTCGTTGGGAGCTCTCCCGCGCGGCGTGGCCGAACGGGTGGCGCGGGTGGTGGAGCAGGAGTGGGGCCGGGGGCTGATCGGGTCGTGGAACGTGTCGGGCTGGCTGGACCTACCGGCCACCGCGGCCGCGAAGATTGCCCGGCTTGTCGGCGCGGCACCGCAGGAGGTGGTCGTCGCCGACTCCACGTCGGTCAACTTGTTCAAGCTGCTGGTCGCGGCGGCCCGGCTGCGGCCGAACCGGCGGGTGATCGTGACCGAGCCGACGACGTTCCCTACCGACGGCTACATCGCGGCCAGCACTGCCCGGCTGCTCGGGCTCGAGCTGCGCTGGTGCGACCCGCTCGACCCCCTCGCCTCGGTCGACCAGGACACCGCAGCGCTGGCCCTCACCCACGTCGACTTCCGCACTGGCCGCAGGTACGACCTGCCCGCCATCACCATGGCGGCCCAGGCAGCCGGTGCGCTGATGCTCTGGGACCTCTGCCACACGACCGGCGCGATGCCGGTCGACCTGGGCGACTGCGGGGTCGACCTTGCGGTCGGATGCACCTACAAGTACCTCAACGCCGGCCCGGGTGCGCCGGCGTACGCGTTCGCCGCTGCCCATCTCCACGACGAGATCGACCAGCCGCTCACCGGCTGGCTCGGTCATGCCGAGCCGTTCGCGATGGAGCGCGACTACCGGCCGGCGGAGGCGATGAGCCGGTTGCGCGTCGGCAGCCCACCGATCGTGTCGATGGCTGCGCTGGACAGCGCTCTGGACGCCTTCGACGGGGTGGACCTCGCGCAGCTCCGGGCCAAGTCGCTGGCTCTCACGTCGCTGTTCATCCAGCTGGTGGACGAGCGGCTCGGCTCCGCTGTCGAGCTGCTCACGCCGCGCGAGGAGGAGCTGCGCGGCAGCCAGGTGTCCCTGCGCCACCCCAAGGCAGAGCTGCTGATCGAGCGGCTGATCGGCGTGGACGTCGTGGGTGACTTCCGAACCCCGGATATCGCGCGGTTCGGCCTGAGCCCGATGTACGTGCGGTTCGTCGACGTGTGGGACGCCGTCGACCGTCTGGCCGGCGTACTCGAGGACCTCTGAGCGACTCCGGCGTGCTCTGGGGGCGCTATAGCGACCGCGGATCCCCCCAAACCGCCGGCGGGTCACTCGTAGGCACTGGCTGGACGTCAGCCCTGCATGAGCTCCCGCATCAGCTGGGCGGTCTCCGACGGCGTCTTGCCCACCCGCACGCCGACCGCTTCGAGCGCCTCCTTCTTCGCCGCCGCGGTGCCCGACGAGCCGGAGACGATCGCCCCGGCGTGGCCCATCGTGCGGCCCTCGGGGGCAGTGAATCCAGCGACGTAGGCGACGACCGGCTTGGTCACGCTGGCGGCGATGAAGCCGGCTGCCCGCTCTTCGGCGTCGCCGCCAATCTCGCCGACCATGATGATCGCCGCTGTGTCGGGGTCGGCCTCGAACGCCTGCAGGCAGTCGATGTGCGTCGTGCCCACGATCGGGTCGCCGCCGATCCCGACGGAGGTCGAGAAGCCGATGTCGCGAAGCTCGTACATCATCTGGTAGGTCAACGTCCCGGACTTGGACACCAGCCCGATGGAGCCCGCGCCGGTGATGTCGGAGGGGATGATG
>DATHBP010000040.1:0-3275 GCA_035296085.1 Nocardioidaceae bacterium
GCAGAGCCGCAGCTAGCGTGACTGCCATGGACATCACCATCTCCACCACCTTCCTCCCGCACGACGACCCGGACGCCTCGTTGGCCTTCTACCGCGACATCCTCGGCTTCGAGGTGAGGAACGACGTCGGCAGCGGCCAGATGCGCTGGATCACGGTCGGCCCCGCTAGCCAGCCCGCCACGTCGATTCTCCTGGCGCCGCCCGCCGTAGATCCCGGGATCACCGACGACGAACGCCAAGTGATCGCCGAGATGATGGCCAAGGGCACCTACGGCTGGATCCTGCTGGCCACCAAGGACCTCGACGCCACGTTCGCCCAGCTGCAGGCCAGCGACGCCGAGGTCGTCCAGGAGCCGACCGATCAGCCGTACGGCATCCGCGACTGCGCGTTCCGGGACCCCGCTGGCAACCTGATTCGCATCCAAGAGCTGGCCTGAGAAGTCGTCCGCGCGACGATGACTGCCGATCCACGCTCGCGCGCCCAGCGGCGTCGCGACACCGAGCACCGGCTCGCCCACGACGTCGATGTCTGGGTGGCCAGCGCCTCGGCGGACGGCGCGCCGTACCTCGTGCCGCTGTCCTTCGACTGGGACGGTGAGGCGTTGTTGGTGGCCACGCCGACGGACAGCCCGACCGGGAGGAACCTCGCTGGTGGCCGGACTGCTCGGGTGGCCGTGGGCCACACCCGCGACGTGTCCATGATCGACGGCGAAGTCGAGGTTCTCGAGATGGACGCGCTGCCGACTGATCAGGGTGACCGGTTCGCCGCGCGCGCCGGCTTCGATCCGCGGGCGCTGACCACCCCGTACCGCTGGTTCCGCATCTCGCCGCGTCGTATCCAGGCCTGGCGCGAGGTCGACGAGATTCCGGACCGCGAGCTGATGCGCGACGGTCGCTGGCAGGTCTGAAGCTCCGGCGACCCGTGATGAGGTAGACAGTGGACTTCGCCACCGATCAGATGGAGACACGTTGAGCAAGGCCGCAAAGACGGACACGCAGTCGCCCGACCTGCACGATGCCGACAGCCACGACGTGATCCGCGTGCACGGCGCGCGCGTAAACAACCTCAAGGACGTCCATGTCGAGATCGCGAAGCGCCGGCTGACGGTGTTCACCGGTGTCTCCGGCTCCGGCAAGAGCTCCCTGGTGTTCGACACGATCGCCGCCGAGTCGCAGCGGTTGATCAACGAGACCTACAGCGCGTTCGTGCAGGGCTTCATGCCGAACCTGGCTCGACCAGAGGTCGATCTCCTCGAAGGCCTGACGACGGCGATCATCGTCGACCAGGAGCGGCTGGGCGCCAACCCTCGCTCCACCGTCGGCACCGCCACCGATGCCAACGCGATGCTGAGGATCCTGTTCAGCCGGCTCGGCGAGCCCTACGTCGGTCCGCCGACCGCCTTCTCCTTCAATGTGCCCACGCGGAAGGCGAGCGGCGTCATGTCGAGGGACAAGGGTGGCCGCGTCGAGAAAAGCGTCGTCAGGGACGCCGTCTACCTCGGCGGCATGTGCCCGCGGTGCGAGGGCACGGGCAACGTCAGCGATATCGACCTCACGGCGTTGTACGACGAGACCAAGTCGCTCAGCGAAGGCGGGCTGACGATTCCGGGGTACTCGATGGATGGGTGGTACGGGCGCCTCTTCGAGGGCGTCGGCCTGCCGATGGACAAGCCCATTGCGACGTTCACCAAGAAGCAGCTCGACACGATGTTGTACGCCGAGCCGACCAAGATCAACGTCGAGGGGATCAACCTGACCTTTGACGGGATCATCCCCAAGATCCAGAAGTCGATCCTCTCCAAAGACCCCGAGGCCATGCAGCCACACGTGCGGCGCTTCGTCGAGCGAGCGGTGACCTTCCAGACCTGCCCCGAGTGCGCCGGAACCCGCCTCACCAAGGAGGCGCTGTCGTCGAAGATCAACGGCAAGAACATCGCCGACCTGTGCGTAATGCAGATCAGCGACCTGGCCGACTGGGTGCGCGACCTCGACGAGCCGTCGGTAGCACCGTTGCTCACCGGGCTGCAGCACCTCCTCGACTCCTTCGCCGAGATCGGGCTGGGATACCTCTCGCTCGATCGTCCCGCGAGCACGCTGTCCGGCGGCGAAGCGCAGCGTACGAAGATGATCCGGCACCTCGGATCGTCGCTGACCGACGTCACCTACGTCTTCGACGAGCCCACGATCGGCCTGCACCCGCACGACATCGAGCGGATGAACAACCTGCTGCTCCAGCTCCGAGACAAGGGCAACACGGTGCTCGTCGTCGAGCACAAGCCCGAGACGATCGCCATCGCCGACCATGTCATCGACCTCGGCCCGGGGGCGGGGACCGGTGGCGGCACAGTCTGCTACGAGGGCACGCTGGACGGGCTGCGGGAGAGCGACACGATCACCGGTCGGCACCTCGACGACCGGGCGACGCTCAAGGAGTCGGTGCGTGCACCGTCCGGCACGCTGGAGGTGCGCGGCGCCACGACGCACAACCTGCGAGACGTCGATGTCGACATCCCACTCGGTGTGCTCTGCGTCCTGACCGGTGTCGCCGGCTCCGGCAAGAGCTCGCTGGTGACCGGCTCGGTCCTCACCGAGGACGGTGTCGTGTCGGTCGACCAGGGCGCTATCCGCGGCTCTCGCCGCAGCAACCCCGCGACGTACACCGGGCTGCTCGAGCCGATCCGCAAGGCGTTCGCCAAAGTCAACGGGGTGAAGCCCGCGCTGTTCAGCTCCAACTCTGAAGGTGCCTGCTCGAGTTGCAACGGCGCGGGCGTGATCTTCACCGAGCTCGGTGTGATGGCCACCGTCGAGTCGCCGTGCGAGGAGTGTGAGGGGCGACGCTTCCAGGCGTCGGTGCTCGAGTACACGCTGGGAGGCTGCGACATCAGCCAGGTGCTGGCCATGCCGGTCAGCGAGGCCACACAGTTCTTCGCAGACGGCGACGCCAAGGTGCCAGCCGCCCATAAGATCCTGGACCGGCTCTCCGATGTCGGGCTCGGCTACCTGAGCCTCGGCCAGCCGCTCACCACGCTCTCCGGCGGAGAGCGCCAGCGGCTCAAGCTCGCCACCCAGATGGCCGAGAAGGGCGATGTCTACGTCCTCGACGAGCCCACCACCGGCCTGCACCTTGCCGATGTCGAGCAGCTGCTCGGTCTCCTGGACCGGCTCGTCGACTCTGGCAAGTCGGTCATCGTCATCGAGCATCACCAGGCGGTCATGGCGCACGCCGACTGGATCATCGACCTCGGTCCCGGTGCTGGCCACGACGGCGGCCGAAT
>DATHBP010000041.1:0-8034 GCA_035296085.1 Nocardioidaceae bacterium
TTGCTCGAGGAGATCCACGCGGCGGTCGACTACGGCGTGGTGAAGATGAACATTGACACCGACACCCAGTACGCGTTCACCCGCGCGGTCGCCGCGCACATGTTCGCGAACTACGACGGCGTGCTCAAGATCGACGGCGAGGTTGGCAACAAGAAGGTCTACGACCCGCGGTCGTACGGCAAGGCCGCCGAGGAGTCGATGGCGGCGCGCGTCGTACAAGGCTGCGAAGCCCTCCGCTCCGCCGGCACGTCGCTGAGCCGCTAACGGGGTAACACGCGGAGCCGACCCGCCGCGCCCCGCCTGACCGGCCCGACGTGCGGTGCCTGCCGCCCGCCGTACCACCGCCGCTGCCCCACCGCCCAGGCGTTGCGCCGTCCCCGAGGGGCAACTACCCGGTTGTGTAGGTAGTTGCCCACTGTGCACGGCGGATCCGAGTTGCGAGGTGGGCAAGTGCCGCGCCAAGGGGCGTGCCCTCGGCTGCGACCTTGGCCGCTTCCTCGGCTGCGACCTTGGCCGCCCTCGGCTCACAGGGCGCAGAGTCGCCCACCTCCGTCCACAGCTGCGGCCCGCACTCGTGCACGCTCGTACGTCTGCGACGGACCATGGCGGATGCGACCGGAGCTAGCTGCGCTCGCTGCACGCCAGGGCGGCGTCTTCCTGCGCCGGCAAGCGGCTGAGTGCGGGTACTCGCGCAAGGAGATCGAGCTGCTCCACCGGCGGGGCGCGTGGACCCGCGTTCGGTACGGCGCTTACGCCGACGCCGCGGAGTACGAACGCCACGACGACGTCGGCCGGTATCAGGCCCGGGCCCGAGCAGTCATGTTGGTCCTCGACGAGCCTCATATCCTGAGCCACACCTCTGCGGCAGCCCTGCTCCAGCTGCCGGTCTGGGGCGCGGACCTGAGCGTTGTCCATGTCACCCGGCTCCACTCCGCCGGCGGACGCGTCCAGGCCGGCGTCAAGCACCACCCAGCCGGGTGTCCGTACTCTCTCCGCACGATCGTGGACGGGATGTCGGTCACGTGCCTTGAACGCACGGCGATCGATGTCGCTCGTGAGTACGGGTTCGAGGCGGGGCTGGTCGTGACGGATGCCGTGCTGCACGCTGGTGGGTCTCCTGCGCTACTCGAGCAAGTGGTGAGCCAGATGACGCAGTGGCCAGGAGTGCGCAGCGCCCAGGCCGTCCTCGAGGCCGCAGACGGCGGTGCCGAGTCGGTAGGGGAGTCGCTAGGACGGCTGCTCGTGGTGGAAAGCGGACTCCCCCGCCCGGTAACGCAGGTGGTGATCACGGACGGCGAGTTCCGCGCCAGGGTTGACATGCTGATCGAGCAGCTTGCACTGGTGATCGAATTCGACGGCAAGGGCAAGTACCAGCGGATCGCCGAGCAAGGCCAGGCGACCGACGCCGACCTCGTCTGGGCCGAGAAGCTGCGCGAGGATCGGCTGCGCGAGCTGGGATACGAGGTCGTACGCCTCACCTGGGGAGACTTGTTCGGCGCCCGACGAGTGCTGGCGCTCAAGCGGCTAGCCGAAGCTGCTCATCGCGCGAGCAGGCGCCGCAACGGCGCTACCTGCCTCAGTGGGTGAGCCTGCGACCAGGCCAGGGCCGCTCTTGACTAGGCAGTTGCCCACTTTGCTGGGGGGATCCGCCTCGCGAAGTGGGCAACTACCAACACAACCGGGTAGTTGCCCCCAGCCGCGGCGGGGCGGCGGCGGGCAGAATGGGCGGCATGAGCTACGACAACCTGTTCGGCGGCCCGCCGGAGACGCTTCTCCCCGAGGACCCGGCGGCAGCCGAGCTGCGCACCGACGAACCCGACCAGGTCGTCCGCCGCCATCCGGCCTCGTCGCTGAGCTGGGCAGTCCTCGCCGAGCGGGCGCTCGATGACGGTCGCCCGCTGGAGGCGTACGCCTATGCGCGTGTCGGCTACCACCGCGGACTCGATGCCTTGCGGCGCAGCGGCTGGAAGGGCCACGGCCCGGTGCCGTGGCAGCACGAGCCCAACCGGGGGTTCCTGCGCGCCGTCGCCGCGCTGGCGCGCGCCGCGGAGGACATCGAGGAGACCGAGGAGTTCGACCGGTGCCGGACGTTGCTGAACGACTCCAGCGCTGAGGCGGCTTCCGCGCTCGGTTTCGTCTGACGTCGCCAGGCAGTCGCGGCCACGGACGCAGCGGCACCCGCGGCACCAGGCGTACGAGCCCCGCAACGCCCAGCGGCCCCGCACGCCCGGTGCGCCGCGCGGCTACGCCTCCGGCGCCGGCGGCAGTACGAACCGCACCGCCCCCGGCTCGACCCGCCAGGTGTAGTTGCGCTCCGGGCCGTACAGCTCACCGTCGGCGTTGCACCAGAAGTCCTCCCCGGTGACGCTCACGGTCTTCGCCCGGGTGAGGCTCACGTCGTGGCGCTGCTCGTGCGAGCCGCGGGTCAGCCGGAGCGCGTACGCCAGTCGCTGCCACGGCCCGGTGGCGAACGACACAACGACATCGACCCGGCCGTCGTCGACCTGCGCACCGGGCAGCAGCTCGGTGCCGCCGCCGACGTTCGGTCCGTTGCCGATGCCGACCTGGAGTACTGGCCGGTCCAGGTCGGCGAGCACCACGCCGTCAGCCTCCACGCGCAGCCGCAGGCCCGTCATTCGCAGTCCGGCGATGAGCGCACCCACGTAGTAGCCGAGCTTGCCCAACCGGCCCTTCCAGCTCTCCGCCTCGCGTCCGGCCTCCGCGCCGACCCCGACGTGGACGGCGTTGACGACGATGTCACCAGCGCAGTCGACGAGCAGGTCGACCGGTTGGCCTTTGTTGTCGAGAAGCACCCGGGCGGCCTCGACCGGGTCAAGCGGGATGCCGACGCCGCGCGCGAAGTCGTTGCCCGTGCCCAGCGGGATGAGGCCGATCTCGGTCGAGGCGAGCTCGTTGCGCCGGTGCAGAGCGGCCACCACGGCGTGCAGGCTGCCGTCGCCGCCGGCCACCACGATCCGGCGACCGCCCCGGCGGTGGAGTGCGCCGTCGAGATCCCCTGGGCTGCCGGTGCGAGCCACCTCCACGTCACCCGCCCGCCGGAGTACCGCCACGGCGTCGGAGACGGCCTGCTCGTCGTTACCCCCCGCGTCGGCGTTGGCGATGAGCAGGGTGGCATCCACCCGCATGACACTACTGAGGGCCGCAATAGGGCTACCCTTTGAACGCAAGAGCCCCGGAGCGCTTGCGCGGTGTCCGGGGCATCTCTGCGTCCACCGCCCGGGGGGCTCACCGGCGGGGCATCGCAGCCGGTGCCGCCTCAGCGGACGAGCGATAGGAGCCGTACGCCATGCCCGCCATCGTGATCGTCGGAGCCCAGTGGGGCGACGAAGGCAAGGGCAAGGCGACCGACCTGCTCGGTGGCTCGATCGACTACTGCGTGCGCTACCAGGGTGGCAACAACGCCGGCCACACGATCGTCATCGACGGCGAGCGCTTCGCCCTCCACCTGCTGCCGTCCGGCGTCCTCAGTCCGAACTGCGTGCCCGTCATCGGCAACGGTGTCGTCGTCTACCCACCGGTCCTGCTCACCGAGCTCAAGCAGCTCGCCGACCGCGGCATCGACACCGGCAGACTGCTGGTCTCGGCCAACGCGCACGTGATCGGGTCCTACCACGTCACCATGGACAAGGTCACCGAGCGGTTCCTCGGGGACAGCCGCATCGGTACGACTGGTCGAGGCATCGGCCCGGCGTACGCCGACAAGATCACTCGGGTCGGTGTCCGCATGGGCGACCTGTCCGACGAGAAGATCCTGCGGCAAAAGCTCGAGGGGGCGCTCGAACAGAAGAACCACCTGCTGGTGAAGGTCTTCAACCGGCGCGCTATCGACGTGGACGACGTGGTGGCGGAGTTTCGCGGATATGGCGAGGCGCTGCGCCCCTACCTCGCCGACACGGTCACCGTGTTGAACACCGCGCTGGACGACGGCAAGTTCGTGCTGCTCGAGGGGGCCCAAGCGACCCTGCTCGACGTCGACCACGGCACCTATCCGTTCGTGACCTCGTCCAACCCGGTCGCCGGCGGTGCATGTGTCGGCGCCGGCATCGGCCCAACCCGCATCTCCCGCGTAGTGGGAATCGCCAAGGCGTACGCGACCCGAGTCGGTGCCGGGCCGTTCCCCACCGAGCTGACTGACGCCGACGGTGAGCGGCTGCGCGAGGTAGGCCAGGAGGTCGGTACGACGACCGGTCGCGACCGGCGGTGTGGCTGGTACGACGCCGTCGCGGTGCGCTACGCGAGCCGGATCAACGCGTTCACCGACCTGTTCGTGACCAAGCTGGACGTACTCGGCGGGTGGGCGCGCATTCCGGTGTGCGTCGCCTACGAGGTCGATGGGGTCCGCCACGACGAGATGCCCATGACCCAGACCGAATTCCACCACGCGAAGCCGGTCTATGAGTTCTTCGACGGCTGGGCCGAGGACATCAGCGGGTGCCGCCGGTTCGACGACCTGCCGACGAACGCGCAGGCCTACCTCAACGCTCTCGAGAAGCTCTCCGGTGCGCCGGTCAGCGCGATCGGGGTCGGCCCGGGGCGCGAGCAGACGATCGTCGTGCGCGACCTGCTCTAGGCTGCACGACCAGAGTCTGCCTGGCGGCCCGCGGCTCGACGGAGGAGAAACCCCATTGAGGGCGTTGGTGATCGGCTCCGGTGGGCGCGAGCACGCGCTGGTGCGGGCTCTCGCCGATGACTCCGGAGTCGACGACGTGCATGCCGCTCCCGGCAACCCGGGGATCGCCGAGCACGGTGAGGTGCACGCGGTCGACCCGGTGGACGGTGGAGCCGTGGCCGGGCTTGCGCGCGCCGTCGCCGCCGACCTCGTCGTAGTCGGGCCGGAGGCGCCGCTGGTGGCCGGTGTCGCCGATGCCGTACGCGACGCCGGCATCTCCTGCTTCGGACCCAGTCGTGAAGCTGCCCAGCTCGAGGGGTCCAAGGCCTTCGCCAAGCAGGTGATGGCGACGGCCGGTGTGCACACGGCCATGGCGCACGTCTGCGACAACCACACGGAGGCAGCCGACGCGCTGGACGCCTTCGGGCCGCCGTACGTCGTCAAAGACGACGGGCTCGCCGCGGGCAAGGGCGTGGTGGTGACCTCCGACCGGCGCGCGGCCATGGAACACGCCGGTCTGTGCGAGCGGGTGGTGATCGAGGAGTACCTCGACGGCCCGGAGGTCTCGCTGTTCGGGCTCAGCGACGGGACCACCGTGGTCCCGTTGCAACCGGCCCAGGACTTCAAGCGGCTACTGGACGGCGACGAAGGGCCCAACACCGGCGGCATGGGCGCCTACACGCCGCTGCCGTGGCTGGCTGAGGATTTCACCGCCGACGTGACCGAGCGGATCTTGACGCCGATGGTGCACGAGATGCACCGGCTGGGAATGCCGTTCCAGGGCCTGCTCTACGCCGGGCTCGCGCTCACCTCCGGCGGGGTGCGGGTGGTCGAGTTCAACGTCCGGTTCGGCGACCCCGAGGCCCAACCGCTGCTGGCGATGCTGCGTACTCCGGTGGGTGCACTGCTCACAGCGGCCGCCACCGGTCAGCTCGCGGACGCACCCGAGCTGCGCTGGCACGAGGGCGCTGCTGTCACGGTGGTCATGGCCGCGGACGGCTATCCGGCTGCACCTCGGCCGGGCGACGCCATAACCGGGGTCGAGGATGCAGCCGGGTTGCCCGGTGTGCAGGTCAACCACGCCGGCACGGCCCTCGACTACGCCGGCCGGCTCGTCAGCCAGGGGGGCCGGGTGCTCGCAGTGACTGGGGTCGGCGCCGATGTGGAGGCGGCGCGCGAGCGGGCGTACGACGGCGTGGAGCGCATCACGTTCGCCGGGGAGCAGCACCGTACGGACATCGCCGCCGAGGCGAGCCGTGTCCCACAGTGGGCGCCGTGACAGTGATCCCCGACGTGCTGGCGCTGCGCTACGCGTCGGACGAGATGACGGCGCTGTGGTCGGCGGAGCACAAGATCAGGTTGGAGCGACGACTGTGGATCGCCGTGCTCCGGGCGCAGCGCGATCTCGGCGTCGAGGTGCCAGACGGGGCGCTGGCCGCGTACGAAGCCGTGGTCGACGACATCGACCTCGACTCGATCGCCGCCCGGGAGAAGGTCACCCGTCACGACGTGAAGGCGCGCATCGAAGAGTTCTGCGCGCTGGCCGGATACGAGAACATCCACCAGGGCATGACGTCGCGAGACCTCACCGAGAACGTCGAGCAGGTGCAGATCCGGGCATCGTTGCTGCTGGTCCGCGACCGCGCGGTGGCGGCGCTCGCCCGGCTCGGCCGTCTCGCCGCCGAGCATCAGGCGCTCGTCATCACGGGCCGCACCCACAACGTGGCGGCTCAGGCGACCACGCTGGGCAAACGGTTCGCGACGGTCGCCGAGGAGCTGCTGCTGGCGTTCGACCGGGTTGACCACCTGGTGGCGAGCTACCCGCTGCGGGGGATCAAGGGACCGGTCGGGACGGCTCAGGACCAGCTCGACCTGCTCGGCGGGGACACCGCAAAGCTCGCCGAGCTCGAGCGCCGAGTCGCCGAGCATCTCGGCTTCGCGCGGTCTCTCACCAGCGTGGGCCAGATCTATCCGCGCTCTCTCGACGTTGACGTCGTCTCGGCGTTGGTTCAGCTGGTGGCCGGTCCGGCGAGTCTCGCAACGGCGATCCGGCTGATGGCCGGGCATGAGCTCGTCACCGAGGGGTTCCGCGCCGGCCAGGTCGGCTCCTCGGCGATGCCGCACAAGATGAACACCCGCTCCTGCGAGCGCATCAACGGCCTGGCCGTCGTACTCCGCGGCTATCTGTCCATGGTTGCCGAGCTGGCCGGTACGCAGTGGAACGAAGGCGACGTGTCCGACTCGGTCGTGCGTCGGGTCGCGATCCCCGGCGCGTTCTTGGCGACGGACGGGTTGTTCGCGACGCTGCTGACGGTGCTCGACGAGTTCGGCGTCTTTCCCGCCGTGGTGGCACGCGAGCTCGACCGCTACCTGCCGTTCCTCACCACGACGAAGGTGCTGATGACCGCCGTGCGCGCCGGCGCAGGCAGGGAGACGGCGCACGAGGTGATCAAGGAGCACGCGGTCGCGGTCGCGCTGGCGATCCGGGAGAAGGGCAGCCAGCACAACGATCTGCTCGACCGGCTCACTGCGGACGAGCGGCTGCCGGTCTCCCGCTCGCAGCTCGATGACCTGCTGGCTGAGCCGCTGGAATTCACCGGTGCCGCTGTCGACCAGGTGGCCGACGTCGTACGCCGCATCGAGGCGGTCGTCGCCGCTCACCCCCATGCCGCCGCGTACAGCCCCGCGCCGATCCTCTGAGGGCCACTTCGCACGGCAGCTGCCCACTTGTCACGGCGGATTCGCCTGGCTAGGCGGGCAACTACCTACATAACCGGGCAGTTGCCCTCGGCGGCCGGGCCAAGCCCGAGCGATGAGACCTGCGGGTCGCTCGGGCAACCGTCAGGTCTCATCGCCGGTCCGCGACGCCGCACCGCGAGTCAGCCGGTGCCGCCCGGCCGACCGCAGCTTCGCCGGCGCTGCCAGCACGCGGGACGCGCGGTCGTGGGCCAGCGCGGCGCGCGCGGCGTTGGACCCCGGCCCGCCGTGTACGCCACCGCCGGGGTGCGCCGAGGAGCTCGCGAGGTACAGCCCCCGGATCGGAGTCTCCGCCCGGCCCGTACCCGGGTAGGGCCGGAAGATGAGCTGCTGGTGAACCGCGGCTGTCCCGCCGTTGACCGACCCGCCGACCAGGTTGGAGTTGCGGTCGTGCAGGTCCTCGGGCGCCAGCACCCGTCGCGCGACGACACGCGAGCCGAAGCCGGGGGCGTAGCGCTCGATCCGCGCCTGCATTCGGTCGGCGAACCGCTCCGCCTCCGACTCGTCCCAGCTGCCGGTGAGCCCGTCGTCTCCCGAGTCGCCGCGAATCTCCCGCGGCACGTGTGTGTACGCCCACATCGACTCGGTGCCGGCCGGTGAGCGCGTCGGGTCCGTCGTCGTCATCAGCCCGGTGAGCAGGAACGGCT
>DATHBP010000042.1:0-2213 GCA_035296085.1 Nocardioidaceae bacterium
GCTAGTGGCGCCCGCCTACGATGCACGCAGAGCCCGTCACCGCTGGCTCGAGGAGGGCAGTGAGCGCTACCGACCCCTCGTTCGCCCTTTCCGACGAGCACCAGGCGATCCGGGCCGCGGTCCGTGAGCTCTGCGCGGACAGAGTCGCCCCACACGCTGCCGATGTCGATGAGTCGTCACGCTTCCCTCAGGAGGCCTTCGACGCGCTGCGGGCGGCGGACTTCCATGCCCCCCACATTCCGGCCGAGTACGGCGGCGCCGGGGCGGACGCGCTCGCAATGTGCGTCGTCATCGAGGAGGTCGCCCGTGCCTGCGCCTCCTCCTCGCTCATCCCCGGCGTCAACCTTCTCGGCACCACTCCGTTGCTCCTGTCCGCGTCCGACGAGCTGAAGCACCGATACCTACCGCCCGTCGCTCGTGGCGAGGCGATGTTCTCCTACTGCCTGTCCGAGCCGGAGGCGGGCAGTGACGCGGCGGCGATGACTACGCAGGCGATCCGCGACGGCGACGGCTATGTGCTCAACGGCGTGAAGCGATGGATCACCAACGCCGGCGTCTCGGACTACTACACGGTGTTCGCCGTCACCGACCCGGCCAAGGGGACCGACGGTATCTCGGCGTTCGTCGTCCAGCGGTCGGACCCGGGGGTGTCATTCGGCGCGCCTGAGAAGAAGCTGGGGATACGGGGTTCGCCCACCCGTGAGGTGTACCTCGACGGCGTCCGGGTCGGCGCCGAGCGGATGGTCGGCACCGAGGGCAGCGGCTTTCGTACGGCGATGCTGACGTTGGACCACACCCGGGTCACGATCGCCGCGCAGGCAGTGGGGATTGCGCAAGGGGCGCTCGACTTCGCCCTCGGTTACGTTCAGGAGCGGCGGCAGTTCGGCCACCCGGTCGCGGAGTTCCAGGGTCTGCAGTTCCTTATCGCCGACATGGGCATGCGCATCGAGGCGGCCAGGCAGCTGACGTACGCCGCTGCCGGACGCAGTGAGCGGGACGAGCCGGACCTCGCGTTCTTCGGCGCCGCCGCGAAGTGCTTTGCGGCCGACATGGCCATGGCGGTGACGACCGACGCCGTCCAGCTGCTCGGCGGCTACGGCTACACACGCGACTTCCCGGTCGAGCGGATGATGCGCGACGCCAAGATCACCCAGATCTACGAAGGCACCAACCAGATCCAGCGTCTCGTGGTCGCTCGCCAGCTCCTCAGGGGCGAATAGAGCCAGCCCGGGCAGCCACGATGAGACCTGAGGGTTGCTCGTGCGACCTCCAGGGCTCATCGTCACCACTGATGAAGATCGCCGGGCGGGCGATCATCCCAGGGTCGGTGAGCAGTCGATCTCCTCGGTCTGGTCGGCGGCGACGGCCTTGAACAGCTTCGCGGCCGCTGCTTTCTCCCAGGTCACCACGGAGCCGACGTCAGAGCTGGCCCCGAGCTCATCGACCGGCACCGTGCAGGTGAGCCCGTTGGTGCCGACGTGCGACACGGCCCAGGCGAACTTCGCCACCTCCAGTGGTCCGACGTCGTCCCCTATCTGGATGGCGTTCGCCCCGGAGCCGGCCAGCGAGACATAGCGCCATGGCAGCGCAACGGTGAGTGGGGAGGCGGCTTTGGACGCGACGGCACTGACCACCTCGCGCTGCCTGGCCGCGCGCCCGATGTCGCCCAGCGGGTCGGTGTAGCGCGACCGCACATAGCCCAACGCGGTCGGACCGTCTGCGCGCTGGCACCCCTTGGGGATGTCGAGGTTGGCCTTCGGATCCTTCATCGCAGCCTTGGGGCAGATCTGGACACCACCCACCGAGTCGACGATGTTGACGAACCCGCCGAAGCCGATCGAGATGTAGTCGTCGACGCGCAGCCCGGTGGCAAGCTCCACGGTGCGCACGAGGAGCCGCGGACCACCGAACGAGAACGCGGCGTTGATCTTGTTCTTCGAGTGGCCTGGGATGGCGACATAAGAGTCACGCGGCAGGCTCAGCAACAACGTAGGACCCGAACCGTCGGGCACGTGCAACAGCATGATCGTGTCCGTGCGCTGTCCGGCCGCATTGCCGGTCGCGAGGCGCTGACGCTGTTCCGCGTCGAGGCCACGACGACTGTCGGAGCCGACGAGCAGGTACGTCGTGCCGGGGGTGTCGGCCGGTCGGTTCCCGCCGGGCGAAGCGTTGACCTTGTCGATCTTCGACCACGCCCAGATGGGCACCGCGAC
>DATHBP010000043.1:0-25133 GCA_035296085.1 Nocardioidaceae bacterium
CGTGGCCGTCCTTGGCGACGCGGGTCACGACGTCGCCCGCTTCGGGGCGGGCCGGGACTACTTCAACGGCTTCTCCGGACGCGACGTGGTCTGGGGCGGGGCCGAGAACGACTGGATCCGAGCCGGAAGCGACAACGACGAGGTCAACGGTGGGGCTGGTAGCGACGACATCGTCGCGGTGCAAGGCAATGACACCCTTCGCGGTCGGGATGGTCTCGACCGGATCTGGGGTGGTGACGGCGACGATCAGATGTGGGGCGGTCCCGGTGCCGACGTCCTCCAGTGCGGCAACGGCAACGACAGCGCCACGGTCGACGCCGGCGACCGCATCGCCCGAAGCTGCGAATCCATCGCCACCGGGTGACCCCGGGAACGGTCAGCGGCTCTCGCCACCGTGTGATCGCCGTTCGAGAACGGCGAGGTCGCGTTCGGCGAACTCACGGTGTAGCCATTCTTCGTTCACAACCGCGCTCAGGCAGCGGAGCACCGGGAAGGACTCGGACTCGGGATATCCCGGCTCGAGCACCGGCTCGGTCATCTGCCCGAGTCGCTCGTCGGTCAGTGCATCGAGCACTCGTCTCACCGTCGCCATGCGGTCGGCGCGAACGGCGAGAATCTCGTTGAGGGATGGTCGGGCGTCTGGCGCGTGCGGCACGGCCGGGGTGTCGACCGGCATCTCGGTGTGCGCAATGCCGAGCGGGTGGTAGGGCGCCGGCTGACCCAGGAGCGCTCGCAGCACCCAGGCGTCAGTGGCGAAGATGAGGTGCCGCAGGGTTTCGATGAAGGACCACTCGCCGTCGACGCGCTCATGCAGCTGGTCCTCCGGGAGCGCTCGTGCGCCCTGAACGGCCTTGGCCCACCGGCGCGTGACGACCTCCCAGGCCCGCCGGAACCCGTCGGCGTCGGACGGTCGCACGAGCGTGCGGTCCGGGTCGCGCCGGTCGAGCTCCGCCTCGATCATTGGGCCGACGTCGACCCCGTTGATGGTCACGTCGTCGACATAGCCGTCGATTTCGACCCGCTGGAGCCAGGCGCCACGAATCACCGTGTCCTGGAAGTAGACGTTGTGGAAGCGCGATTGGCTGAAGTCGACCTCCTCGAAGCGGCTGTGGCTCCAGTCCTCGCGCAGGTAGTCGGTCACGGACGCCACCTTGCCACGGCAAGGGCACCCACCGAGCCACTCGCCTAGCGCTTCGGCCGCTGGCGAGGTCTCAGGAGGCGCCGTCCGCGGGGCCGGGCTACGGCCTGCTCGGGCTTTGAGAGGGGGACGCCCTCTGATCCGCAACGCTGGCGGCGTCGTGACCGAGGACGTAATTCGCTCGCTGGTCATCAGCCAACGCCTCCTTGGTACCAGCGAGATCGTGCTCATCCACCACACTGACTGCGGGATGCTCACCTTCACCGACGATGAGTTCAGGGCCGCCATCGAGGCCGACATTTCGCTGCGACCACCCTGCGCCAGAAAGCTTCCCTGACTTAGAGGCCGACGTGCGGCAATCAATCGCACGGATCCAGGCCAGCCCATTCATCCCGCTCGCAGATAACGTTCGTGGTTTCGTGTACGACGTCGCGACCGGCAGGCTCACCGAGGTCAGCTAGCGTTCCAGCGACGCAGCGCCCAGCTGCTCCACGTCGGCCCGGCAGAGCTGCCGCTGGCCTCGCGGACCGCAACAACAGAGCGAGCACCACGACTGGCGAAGCTCAAAGACCATCGCCCAAGTGCCGCGGAGCTGCCCTGTTCGCATTGGCCGGGCTAGGCCGCGCCTGGCGAGCCGCGGCTGCCGGAAGGCTAGGTGCCGGCACCGGCACCGAAGGTCGAGGAGTGGCCTCCCCATGACCACCGGGTGAAGAGGTTCGACCGGCTGGGTGCTAGGCCTGGACAGGAACCTTCTAGACCTGGTTCGCGGATCCTCTAAGGAGGGCCGGGTTTGACCAGGCCGCCAGCCGTATAGCGCCGAACCAACGAAGTAGGTGTGCCGCCACGGCTCGCATCTGAACGAGAAAATTTTGCAGGAGGACTGATGGCTAACTTGCCTCGGCTCCCATGCCGGTCTGGCAGGGGGGCCCGGTAGTCATCCGCCACGGTTCCCTATCGGCAGCTGGCAGTCACTCACAGATTGGCGAGATAGGCGCGAATCAGGGCTCGCCGGGACCGTGCTGCTCGGCCTAGCCTCGGACTTCCAGCTGCGACGAGGGTGGGCGCGATGACGAGTACGGCCAGGAGGGTGATGACGTGGCTGGTTGCACCGCAGGTCGAGGAGGGCCACCGCAGCCATGCGTGCGCAGCTGTGGGACTTCGCCTGCTGGCGGGACTGCTCTGGCTGTACAACGTCTCCTGGAAGCGCCCTCCAGACTTCGGCCAAGACAACGATAGGGGGCTCTACCACTTCACTGCCCTTGCTGTCAGCGACCCGGTGTTCCCGCCGTACAGCTGGGTCGTCGAGAACCTGGTCCTGCCGAACTTCACTCCCTTCGGCTGGCTGGTGCTGTTCGCCGAGACGACTCTGGCGGTCCTACTGCTCAGCGGTGCCTTCGTCCGACTCGCGGCAGCGCTTGGGGTGGCGCAGTCCGCTGCCATCGGACTCTCGGTCGCCCTGGCACCTGGCGAATGGCCCTGGGCCTACGCCATGATGGTCGGGATTCATGTCGTCCTGCTGTTCAGTGCCGCCGGCCGGTACCTGTCCGTCGACGCCCTGCGAGCCGGGATTGACGACGGCCGGCGACTGGCCCTCATGTGGGCTGCGGTTGCTCTGATGGGTGGCATCGTCGCGGCGGCACTCTCATTTGGTGACCCGCTGGATTCGTCCGGCGCGCCCCTGAGGGCAGGGGACTTTCCCGTCGGGATCGGCACCTACAACCTCCTCGGCGGCGCAGTTCTCGCGATCCTCGGCGTACTGCTCGTGGTCTGGGCACGCTTCTCGATCTCCGGTATAGCGCTCGGCGCCGCTGTCGTGGCGGCGTTGGCCGGGATTTCGTTGCACGCCCAATTGGGCTTCAGTGATCCGATCCTGGGCGGTTCGGCCACGTCGGCAGCCTTCTACCTGAGTGTGGCCATGGTCGCCGGTGCGCTTGCTCTGACCGCGCGTCGTGTCAGCCTCGACGGCCAGTCGACTCTTACCCGACCGAACCAGGAGACCTGAGCATGGAGCTGAGCAGTCGCATCGATCCGGTGCTTTCCGTGGCCCGTGAGTCTGCTCGCGAGGTCGACTCGACGGCGAGGTACCCCTCCGAATCGGTGGACGCGCTGCGCGCCTCCGGGCTGCTCGGGCTGACCCTGCCCGAGGAGGTCGGTGGGCTGGGTGGCGGACCTCAGGAACTGGTGCAGGTCGTGAGCTCACTGGCGAGCGCCTGCGGCTCGACGGCGATGATCTACCTGATGCATGTCAGCGCGGCAAAGACCGTTGCCGCGGGGCCCCCGGGCGACTGGCCCGACATGCTCCCCTCGCTCGCCGACGGTCGCGCGCTGGGAACCCTGGCGTTCTCAGAGACGGGTTCGCGGTCGCACTTTTGGGCACCGGTGTCCCGGGCTCAACACAACGGTGCCGGCCTCCAGGTCGACGCCCGCAAGAGTTGGGTCACCTCCGCCGGCCACGCCGACATCTACGTCACGACCACAGGCAACGCTGACGCCGGCGCCGAGGGCAGCGTCGACGTGTTCGCATTCCCGGCAGGAACGCCCACTCTCGCCGTGACGGGTCAGTTCCACGGGCTCGGACTGCGCGGCAACGCGTCCTCCCCCATGACGTTCGAGGTGCCCAACGCCGCCACCTACCTGGTCGGGGAACCCGGGGCCGGGTTCGACATCCTCCTCGGCACGGTGATGCCCTGGTTCAACCTCGGCAACGCCGCTGTCTCCGTCGGACTCTCCCAAGCCGTCACCGACGCGGCCGTGAGGCACACCAGCGCCGCCAAGCTCGAGCACTTAGACCAGAGCCTGTCCGCGCTCCCCACCATCCGGGCGCAGCTCGCAAAGATGTCGATCGACCTCGACACCACCCGCGCCTACCTGAACCAGGCTGCGGGGCGGATCGCTGAACCCGCCGAGGACACTGTCCTGCACGTGCTGGGAGTAAAGGCCGCTGCGAACGACGCGGCCCTGCGCATCACCGACACGGCGATGCGCGTGTGCGGTGGCGCCGCCTTCTCCAACCACCTGCAGGTCGACCGCTACTTCCGCGACGCACGGGCCGGTCACGTGATGGCCCCAACCGCTGACGTTCTCTACGACTTCTACGGCAAGGCCATCACCGGTCAACAGCTCTTTTGAGCACGGAAGGCAAATGATATGACCGACACTCTTGTGGTGGGCGCCGTCGCCTACACACCGAACGTCGTTCCCATCTGGGAAGGGATGCGCGACTACTTCGCCGACACCGAAGCCCCCATGGACTTTGTGCTGTTCTCCAACTACGAGCGCCAGGTCGACGCACTCATAGCCGGCACCATCGACATCGCGTGGAACACCAACCTCGCGTGGGTTCGCACAGTCGGTCAGACCAACGGAGCGTGCCGCGCCCTGGCGATGCGAGACACCGACACCGTCTTCCAGACGGTGCTCGTGGCACCCGCGGGAGGGGGACTGAGTGGGCTGGAGAGCATGCGCGGAAAACGGCTGGCACTGGGATCCCAGGACTCCGCACAGGCGGCGATCCTGCCCGTGCACTATCTGAGCGAGGCGGGCCTCGGATCCGGCGCCGTCGACCTGCTGCGCATCAACAGCGACGTGGGAAAGCACGGCGACACCGGCCGAAGTGAGCTCGATGCCCTGCGTGCGGTCCTCGAAGGACGCGCCGACGCCGCCGCCATCGGCATCAACACCTGGGACTCGATCGGCCGTGACGAACTCATGCCGGGCGCCTTCGAGGCGTTCTGGACGTCCCCGACCTACAGCCACTGCAACTTCACCGCACTTCCCACTCTCGGTGCCGACCGCGCGGACCCGTGGGTCGCTGCCCTGTTCGCCATGGACTGGGAGAACCCGCAGCACCGAGAGGTGCTCGAGATGGAGGGACTCCGTCGCTGGGTCCCGCCCGAACTGGACGGCTATCAGTCCCTGTTCGCGGCCGTCGAGAAGCAGGAAATCTCGCTGCGATGGTGAACGACGCCGTGGCGGATGATCCAGGAGCGGATGCAGGTCTCATGCTGAAGCTGGTCGAACTAGTGAGCCGGACACCGAGGCACGGCCTCGTCCTCGTCCCACTCGCGGCCGGGAACTCCGAGGGCCAGCACCGCACCGTCGCGGCATGGTGTGAACGCACCGGCAACCGGTTGGTCTCGGTGGTCGACGGTTGCGCGACGATCCGCCGAGGACGCCGCCCCGACCCGTTCGAGGGAATCGATCCCAAACAGATACCCGGCACCCGTCTATGGATGTACACCAACTTCGACTGCAACCTCGCCTGCGACTACTGCTGTGTGCGGTCCTCCCCCCAGACGCCACGAACAGCCCTCGGCGTCGATCGCGTCCGCCAGCTCGCCGCGGAGGCGGTCGACGCCGGAGTCTCCGAGCTGGTTCTGACCGGCGGTGAGCCGTTCCTGCTGCCCGATCTCGACGACCTGGTAGCCGTCTGCACCGACGTGCTGGCCACCACGCTCCTGACCAACGGAATGCTTTTCAAGGGCCGTCGCCTGGAGGCCCTGCGACGGATGGACCGGACCCGGCTTACCCTGCAGATCAGTCTCGACTCCCCCACCGCCGAGGTCCACGACGCGCACCGGGGACGGGGGTCCTGGGATCGTGCCGTGAGCGGGATCCGGATCGCCCTCGAGGAGGGCTTCCGGGTCAAGGTCGCCGCGACCCTTCCCTATGAGCAGACCCACGCAGTCGAACCCTTCCACGCTTTCCTTGAGACCCTCGGCATCCCCAGCGAGGACCGGATCATCCGCGCCCTCGCCCGCCGCGGTGTCGCCGACCGGGGCATCGAACTCACCGTCGAGACGTTGATCCCGGAGGTCACCATCACGGCGACAGGCGTGTACTGGCACCCGGTCGGCGCCGAGCACGCCGACCAGCTCGTGACCCGCGATATCTTCCCGCTCCAGAAGGCCATCACCCAGGCCATCGACAAGTTCACCGAATACCGCGCGGACGCCGTCTCCGCCGCGCAGTGGTTTTCCTGCGCCTGACCCCAAGACCGTCCATCGAACAGCAAAGCGCTCAGACGGACCGATGGGCTTGGTCTCCGCAGATGCCGAACACCGTTCGGCGCGCACCGGACTGTGGCCGCATCGGAACACCAGCGCAGACCGGGATACTATCGAACTTTCATCGTTTCAAGGAAGAAGTGTGGCCTCCATGATGGAAATGTCTCCTTCGGCAGCCGTCATTGTCGTCTTTATTGTGCTCTTCACCGCCATCGCCGGCGTCTTCGTGGGCATGCGGCTCGTGGGCAGGCGCCTGCAAGATGGCAAGCCCCCGTCGTCGGCAAGTCGCACGTCTGATACCAGTTCGGACGAGTGACACTGCGGAACCGCAGTGCCCGGTGTCTCCGTGGGTCAGCCGTTCACCTCAGCTCGAGGATTCCCAGGGTGACGCCGAGCAACACGTTCGAAGCGAGATGACGGCACTCTGCCGCCTTCTTGGCCTTAGTCGGGGCGGACCGCCGAGCCGTCACGCCTCAGGCAGCCACCAGGGTGATTGACTGGAGAATGGGGATTCTCAGTTCGTGATCTGCTGTCACTCGAGCTGGGTAGTGCGGCGACCGCTGTTTGTGAGCCAGGGTTTGCTGGATGTCGTGGACGGCATCTTCGACGCTGGTTGCTCGGCCGGCGCGGTATTCGGCATCCCACTGCTCGGCTGAGATCGACTTGCGAATTTCCGCGGCCAGCAGGCCCCACTCCTGCGCCTCTTCAGGAGTGGGCTGCGTTGCATCACCCACTCAGACCGCGATTGCATCGTAAGTGCCGCGGGGCCTGACCGCTCGCGGTGCGTCGCCTCTGCACGCATAGACCTCGGAGAACGAGGAGATCAGGTAATAGTTCGTCCACGGGTTTCGTAATCGAAGCAATGCGGGGAGGGCCTCGGCAAGCTCGTCGAGGGCCTCGCTGTCTCGGCCGAACTGCATCAACGTGCACGCCGAGTTGTTCGAGGCAAGCGTGGCAACACGCTCCAGTCGCCGCTCGTTCGATCGGCTCCTCCCGCTGCTGCCCATCACAGTGCGGGCAGTGGCACTGGATCAACGCGGGCACGGCGACGCTGAGAAGCCCTCGGTTGGGTACTCGCTGGCGGAGTCTGCGCAGGATATTGAGCGTTCACGGATGCCGTCGGTATCTCATCCGCGGTCTTGTCGGGCTCCTCGAGCGGTGGGTACGTCGCTCAGCAAGTGGCTCTTCGTGGCGGACAACGCCCCAGGTCATCGAGCTGGGGCTGGTGTGCGCGAGGGGGGAGTTGAACCCCCACACCCTTTCGGGCACACGGACCTGAACCGTGCGCGTCTGCCTATTCCGCCACTCGCGCGCCGCGCTCCGAACCGGCCGAAACGCCGGATCAGGCTAACACGCAAGCCCCGCACAGCTCGGGCTGTGATACCCGCTCCCGCCGTGCGCCGCCGGATACGATCAGGGCTCGGGCCGGTGCCCGGAGGCGGGGTGCGAAGGAGGGGCGTGAAGGAGGGGCGAGTGGGTGTGCTGCGGCGGCTCGAGCAGCGCCTGGAGGGGGCGGTCACCGGCGCGTTCGCGCGGGCCTTTCGCAGCGCCGTCCAGCCCGTCGAGATCGCGGCCGCCCTTCAGCGCGAGGTCGACAGCTCGGCGCAGATCCTCTCCCGCGACCGTCGGCTCGCGCCCAACGACTTCACGGTGACGCTGTCGGCCAGCGACTACGAGCGGCTCGTCCCGTACGGCGAGACGCTGGCCGGCGAGCTGACCGGCCTGCTGCGCGAGCACGCCGACGTGCAGCACTACGCGTTCGCGGGCCCGCTGGCCATCACCCTGACGCGCGACGACGAGCTCACCACCGGCCGCTTCGCGGTGACCAGTGCAGCGCTCGCAGCGGTGACGGCGCCTCCCGGCCCGCCGCCCAGCCCGGCCGTACGCCGCCGGGCGCCGCTGACGCTCGAGGTCAACGGGGTCCTCCACCCGCTGCAGCCGCCGGGGCTGGTGATCGGCCGCGGCAGTGAGGCCGACCTGCGCATCGACGACCCAGGAGTGTCCCGACGCCATGTGCAGATCCGGGTTGCGGCAAGCGCCCAGCCCGGCGACCTGGACCCCGGCGTGACCATCATCGACCTCGGCTCCACCAATGGCACCATCGTGGACGGACACCGAGTCCAGCAGGCCACGTTGTCGGAGGGCTCGCAGGTCAGGATCGGCAGCACGACCATGTCGGTCCGCCGGTCAGTCGATGGCGGCGACGCGTATGTCTGAGCTGACGCTGATCTTGATGAAGCTGGGCTTCCTCGCGGTGTTGTGGCTGTTCGTCTTGTCGACGGTCTCGGTGATCCGATCCGACCTGTACGGCGCGAAGGTCGACGCACGCCGCCGGCCTGTGTCCCGGCAGGCGCCGGCGAAGGCAGCTAGACCGGCCAAGCCGGCCCGGACGGGTCGTGGCGCGCCCTCGCGACTGCTGGTCGTCGACGGCGTCAACGCGGGTACGTCCGTCCCGCTCGGTGACCTGCCGATCCTGCTGGGGCGTGCGTCCGACGCCTCTATCCGCATCGACGACGACTACGTCTCCACCCGGCACGCGCGCTTCGTACCGAGCGACGGCCAGTGGTTCCTCGAGGACCTCGGGTCGACGAACGGCACCTACCTCGGCAGCCAGCGGGTGACCGTACCGACCGCGGTCGGTGTTGGTACGCCGGTCCGGCTCGGCAAGACCGTCGTCGAGCTGCGGAAGTAGTCGGGTCCGCATGACGCTTTCGCTGCGCTACTCGGCAGTCTCCGACGTCGGCCGGCTGCGGAAGAACAACCAGGACTCCGGGTACGCGGGTGCCCGCCTGCTTGTCGTCGCTGACGGCATGGGCGGCGCGCCCGCAGGAGACGTCGCGTCGGCGGAGACCGTGCTGGCTTTCCGACCGCTGGACGACGAGGCCCCCGGCGACCTCGTCGAGGCGCTGGCCGGCGCCGTACGGTCGGCGAACGAGCGGGTCGCGGCGCGCATCCAGGCTGACCCCAGCGTCGAAGGCATGGGCACGACGGTTACCGCGGTTCTGTTCGACGGCGAGCAGATGGCGCTCGCCCACCTCGGTGACTCACGTGGCTACCGGCTGCGCGATGGTGAGCTCGCGCCTCTCACCAACGACCACACGCTCGTGCAAGGCCTCGTCGACGCCGGGCGCCTCACCGAGGAAGAGGCCCGCCACCATCCCCATCGCTCGATGATCCTGCGGGTTGTCGACGGTGCACCCGACAGCACCGCCGACATCACCCTGCTCGACCCCCGCCCCGGTGACCGGCTGCTGTTGTGCAGTGACGGGCTCACTGGTGTGGTCAGCGAAGCGTCGATCGCCGAGGTGCTGGCCGACGGGACGCCGGACTCCGCCGCCCTCGAGCTCACCGAGCTCGCCTTGCGCGCAGGAGGGCCGGACAACATCACCTGCATCGTCGCGGACATCGTCGACGACGACACGGCGGGCGGCGCCAGCCCTGGCAGCGAGGACTCGACCGCCGCCGCCGGCGGAATGCTCCTCGTCGGCGCAGCGGCTGAGCAGCCACGCGGGCCGCTCGGGCCGCACGAGACCTCCGTACGGGCCGACACCGGTGAGCTGCCCGCGGTCACAGCCGCCGACGACGACGTCGACCCCGAGGAGCTACGCTACGCACCTCGCCCGCCGCGCCGGTTCCAGTGGCTGCGCCGCCTCGCCGTCCTCGCCGTCGTGTGCGCGCTGCTGTACGGCGTGGGATGGGTGGCGTACGACTGGACCCAGCGCCAGTACTACGTCGGCACGTTCGGCGACGGTGTGGCGATCTACCAGGGCGTACAGGTCGACGTGCCCGGCATCGAGCTCTCCAGCGTCTACGCTCCGGCCGACCTGGTGCTCACCTCACTCCCGGAGTACGCCCGCGAGCGCGTGACGCGCGGCATCAAGGCCGGCAGCCTGCCGGACGCGGAGGCGACCCTCGAGGAGCTGCGCTCCCTGGCTGCGCAATGCGCTGACGCGGCGCGGGCTGCCGCCGCGCCCACGGCGTCGGCGGCCCCGGACGCCTCAGCCACCCAATCCCCGGCCCGCACGCCAGGAGCCACGCCCAAATCTGCGCCGCCCACGCCAAGTCCGACGATGCCCACCGTGAGCCCCCGCCCGACCACCGGTACTACCAGCCCGTGCGCGGGGGTCACCGCAGAGGCCGCACAGTGAGCGGTGCCGCAGCGCCGACGGAGTTCGTGCCCCGCAAGCGCCGATGGGCCGAGCTCGGGCTGCTCGTGCTCGCACTCGCGTTGGGCATCGGCGCCTACGCGATGGTCGAGCTCACCGTCAACGACCGGCTACCCGCCGACCTGCTCCGATACGGCGGGGAGCTGGCTGCCCTCGCGCTCGGGGCGCATCTGGTCGTCCGACTGCGCGCGCCGTACGCCGACCCCGTACTGCTGCCGGCCGTCTTCGCGCTCAACGGGCTCGGGCTGGCCATGATCCATCGGATCGACCTCGCCCGGCTCGCCTCGCGAGGCGACACCGCGTCGACGTTCGCTGGGCCGCAGCTCATCTGGACCGTCGTGGGCGTCGCGTTGTTCGCGATCGTCGTCATCGCTTTGGTCGACCATCGACGGCTGGCGACCTACACCTACTTGTTCGGTGCGCTGGGCCTGGCACTGCTGCTGCTCCCGCTGCTGCCCGGGCTCGGCGTCAACATCAACGGGTCGCGGATCTGGATCCGCCTCGCCGGCTTCTCGTTCCAGCCCGGCGAGATCGCCAAGATCTGCCTGGTCATCTTCTTCGCGGGCTACCTCGTCGTGAAACGAGACGCACTCGCGCTCGCCGGCCGCCGGTTCTTGGGCATCGACCTGCCGCGTGGACGCGACCTCGGCCCCATCCTGGTCGCCTGGGTGGCCAGCCTCGCCGTTCTCGTCTTCCAGCGCGATCTTGGCTCGTCGCTGCTGTTCTTCGGGATCTTCGTCGTCCTTCTCTACGTCGCCACCGAGCGGGCCGGCTGGCTCGCTGTCGGCATACTGCTGTTCGGCGGCGGCGCCTACGCGGGCTACCTCGCGTTCGGGCACGTCCAGGATCGCGTCCAGGGGTGGCTGCACCCGTTCTCCGACCCCGACGCCTACTACCAGATCATCCAGAGCATGTACGGCCTGGCGTGGGGCGGCATCCTCGGCCGAGGCTGGGGGCAGGGCCGACCCGAGCTCATCCCCTACTCCTGGTCGGACTTCATCGCCGCAGCGATGGGCGAGGAGCTCGGCCTGGCCGGGCTGATGGCGATCCTGTGTCTCTACGGCATCGTCGTCGAACGCGGACTGCGCGCGGCGCTCGTCTCCCGGGACACGTTCGGCAAGCTGATGGGGGTCGGGCTCGCCGTCTCCCTCGCGATCCAGGTCTTCGTCGTGGTCGGCGGCGTGACCCGGCTGATCCCGCTGACCGGTTTGACCACTCCGTTCTTGTCCTACGGCGGGTCCTCGCTGGTCGCCAACTGGATGATCGTCGGGCTGCTGCTGTGCATCAGCCATGAGGCCCGCGAGCCCGTACCGGCCATGTCCTCGACCGTCGGAGCCGATGACGCTACCCAGGTTGTGGCGATGCGATGAACAGGGCAATCCGTACCCTCGCCGTCGGCTGCCTGGTGCTCTTCCTCGCGCTGCTCGTCAACGTCAACTACCTGCAGTTCGTCAATGCCGATGCGCTGAGCTCTCACACCGACAACCGCCGCGTCCGCGACGCCGAGTACTCCCGTGAGCGCGGGCCCATTCTCGTCGCCGGCAACCCGATCGCCCGCAGCGTGCGGGTGGACGACCAGTACCGCTATCTGCGGCGCTACCCGCAGTCCGAGCTGTATGCCCACCTCACCGGTTACTACAGCTACATCTACGGGCGCAGCGGCATCGAGGCGTCGCAAAACGACGTCCTCTCCGGCGCCGACCCGCGGTTGTTCGCCGACCAGGTCGCCGACCTGCTCGGCAACAGCCAGCCGCAAGGCGGCAGCGTCGCCCTCACCGTCGACCCCCGGGCGCAGCAGGCCGCCCACCAGGGGCTGCTGGCGCTGCCCGAGCGCGCCAAGGGCGCGGTCGTGGCCCTCGACCCGCAGACCGGTGCCGTACTCGCGCTGTCGTCGCTGCCCAGCTACAACCCCAACCGGCTGGCTACGCACGACCTCGACGCCGAGCAGCAAGCTTGGAAGCGCCTGAACGCGCGCCCGGACCAGCCGATGTTCGACCGCGGAACCCAGCAGATCTATCCACCCGGTTCGACGTTCAAGCTCGTCACCGCAGCGGCGGCGCTGTCCAGCGGCCGCTTCACGCCGCAGTCACTCGTGCCAGGTGGCTTCACCCTCGACCTGCCGCAGACCTCTCGGGACCTGATCAACCATTCGGGCGGCAGCTGCGGCCCCGAACGCATCAGCATGACCGAGGCGCTGCGGATCTCCTGCAACGTGTCGTTCGGCTGGCTCGGCCTGCAGCTCGGTGCCGACGCCTTGCGAGAACAGGCGCAGAAGTTCGGTTTCGGAGAGGACGTGTTCGACGACGTGCCCACCGCTCCCAGTGTCTTCCCCGAGGAGGTCGACGAGCCGCAGGCAGCGCAATCTGCCATTGGGCAGTTCGAGGTCGCCGCGACGCCGCTGCAGATGGCGATGGTGACCGCCGGCATCGCCAACGGCGGCGTCGTGATGCAGCCCTACCTCGTCGACGAGGTCCGCTCCCCTGACCTCGACGTCCTCTCGACCGCAGACCCCCAGGAGCTGAGCACTGCCGTCTCCTCCGAGGTCGCGGCCAAGCTCACCGCGATGATGGTGGAGGTCGTCCGCAGCGGCACCGGTGCACCGGCCCAGATCCCAGGTCTCTCGGTCGCCGGCAAGACCGGCACCGCGCAGTCGGCCCCGGACCGGCCGCCGTACGCGTGGTTCGTCTCCTTCGCCCCCGCCGACGACCCGCAGGTCGCTGTCGCCGTGCTCATCGAGGACGCCAACGTGCCACGAGAGGCGATCACCGGCGGCGGGCTCGCCGGGCCTATCGCGAAGGCGGTCATGGAGGCGGTGATCAACCGGTGACGACGCAACCTCCACCCGGCGACTCGGGCAAGCAGCTGATCGGCGGGCGCTACGAGATCGACGAGCTGCTCGGCCGCGGCGGCATGGCCGAGGTACGCAAGGGCTGCGACCTACGGCTCGGGCGCACCGTCGCGGTGAAACGGCTCCGTACCGACCTCGCCAGCGACCCGACGTTCCAAGCACGCTTCCGCCGGGAGGCTCAGTCCGCGGCGTCGCTCAACCACTCCTCGATCGTCGCCGTCTACGACACCGGTGAAGAGCAGGCGACCGACGGCTCGGAGGTGTCCCTGCCCTACATCGTGATGGAGTACGTCCAGGGTCGAACGCTCCGCGACATCCTGCGCGAGGGGCGCAAGATCCTGCCTGAGCGGGCGCTGGAGATCACTGCGGCCGTCCTCGAGGCGCTCGACTACAGCCACCGTGCCGGCATCGTGCACCGCGACATCAAGCCGGCCAACGTCATGCTCACCCCCGCCGGCGACGTCAAGGTGATGGACTTCGGCATCGCCCGGGCCGTCTCCGACAGCTCGGCGACGATGACGCAGACCGCGGCGGTGCTGGGTACCGCGCAGTACCTCTCCCCTGAGCAAGCACGCGGCGAGCAGGTTGATGCCCGCAGCGACATCTACTCGACCGGCTGTGTGCTCTTCGAGCTGCTCACCGGTCGCCCGCCGTTCGTCGGGGACAGCCCGCTGTCGGTTGCCTACCAGCACGTGCGCGAGGAGCCGGTGGTCCCGTCGAGCCTCGACCCGCTGATCCCGGCGGCCGTGGACGCCATCGTCGCCAAGGCGCTCGCCAAGAGCACGACTGACCGCTACCAGAGCGCGGCGGAGATGCGCGCCGACATCGAGCTCGCGCTCGCCGGTCACGACGTCGCGGCCCCCGCCGTGGTCGCCGGCGAGGCCACCCAGCCGTTCCTGCCTCCGCCACCGGTCACCGACCCGCTCACCGCGACAACAGTGGGGACCCCGGTGGCCGACGACGAGCCACCGCGACGGCGGATGGGCGCGTACATCGCCCTAGGGCTCGTGGTCCTCGCGCTGTTGGCCGCCGCGGCGGTGTTCGGGCGCGACCTGTTCGGTGCAGACGACGCCGTCGACCAGCGGTCGGTGCCGACCCTGCAGGGCCTCACCGTCGAGCAGGCGACGGACAAGCTGGAGGACAAGGGACTCAAGCTCGGCCGCATCACGACCGAGAGGAGCGACACCGTCCGCGAAGGCCGTGTCATCTCCTCCGTCCCGGCCGGCGGTGACTTCGTCGACGTCGGGTCGCGGGTGCGACTGCTGGTGTCGGGCGGGGAGGGCAAGGTGCCCATCCCGTCGCTCGTGGGCGGCAGCCTCGCCGAGGCCAAGGCCGCGCTGAGTGCGCTCAACCTGAACGCCGAGCCGGTGCCGCAGGACAGCACGGAGCCAAAGAACGAGGTGATCTCCACCGACCCTGCGGCCGACGTGCGGGTAGCCACCGGCAGCGTCGTCACCGTGGTCTACTCGCGGGGCCCGATCACGATGCCGGCCGTCATCGGCCGGCGGCAGTCGGTGGCGGAGAGCTTGCTGCGGCGGCGCGGGTTCGAGCCGGTCGTCACGTTCGATACGTCCTCGAACGCGCCGGCGGGAATCGTCGTGGATCAGGACCCGCGAGCCGGGCAGGAAGAGCCTCGGGGCACCCGGGTGGTCATCACCGTGTCCGACCCGGCACCGACGACACCGCCGCCGACGACGGCGACCAGCCCGCCGGAATCTCCCAGCCCCACGCTGTCCACCACCGATTCGAGCCCGTCACCGACCGACGACAGCCCGTCTCCGACGCAGAGCCCCAGTCCCAGTCCTAGTCCGAGCCCGACGGAGACCGCGACGTCGACGAGTCCCTAGCCGCCTTGGGCCGGGTGGCTACTACGGTTCCAGCCCCACTGACGTCTGCGAGGGAGGGCGGGCGAAGCTCAGCTCCAGCGGGCCTGCATACGCGGGTGCGACGAGCGAGGTACGTGCCTGCACCGACCAGCCAAGGTTGTACGGCGGGGCGGTGTAGTCGCGGTACGTGGCCACGGCGTCCGAGCCGTCCAGTCCGCGGCGCAACGCCGCAATGTCGCCGATCGCGGCGACCCGGTATGGCGGGGAGTACGGCACGCCGTGCAACACCACGGTGTTACCGACGCATTTGATCCCGGTGGTGGAGACGATGCGCTGGCCCTGCAGGGTCATCGCCTCGGCGCCGCCGCCCCACAGCGCGTTCACGACCGCCTGGATGTCTTGTTGGTGGACGACGAGAACGTCCGGATCGGTCCCCTCGGGCACCGGCTGGTCGCGCGGGGCGTCGGTGAGCGTCACCACGAGACCCGGCCCCTCCAGCGCCGTGAGACCAACGGCCGGCTGCAGCTTCTCCGTCGCCAGGAGTATCCGGTCGATCCGTGCGCTGTCCACGCTCTGTGACAGCGCGTCGACTTGCACCCGCAGCTGTCGTGCCTCGGCGCGCAGCGCCTGGACGCGGGCGCTGCCGGAGGAGACCAGCTCGGGCAGGTCGGTGTACCGGCCGGGGCGCAGGTCGGTGCCGCGGGCGTTCGTCGCACTCGTCGCGAACAGCAAGCCGGCGGCGGCGAGGACGCCAGGCACAGCGAGCCGCCAGGCCGGTCCGTGCCGAGGGGGGGTCGGCAGACTTGCGGGCTCGCCGCTGCCCGGCGCACTCGTGCGCGACGAGAGGCGGTGCCTGCTGCGCTGGTGTGCCACGACCGTCCGCTTGGCTGGTGTCAGTGCGCTCGCCGGTGGGCTTACCGGACCTGGCTACGCTAACCGAGGTCCGCCCCTTTCTCCCAGGAGCACGTCGTGCCGGAGTCCCGCCCCCGCAACAAGCCTCGCTACACCCCGCCACCGTCTGCCGGGTCGACCGCGAAGAGCTCGAAGCGCCGAGGGAAGCTGAGCGCCGGGGGCCGCTGGGTGGCGCCGGTGATGTGCGCCTGCTGGATCCTCGGGCTGTTGTGGATCGTCACGTTCTACATCGCCGGTGACCGGATCGGCGTCCTGATCGCCCTCGGCAACTGGAACCTGCTCATCGGCATGGGCCTGATCATCATCGGCTTCTTCTTTGCGACTCGCTGGGAGTAGCCCTCCAAGTGAGTTACACCGCTGGCATTCATGCACAGCACTTGTCCACAGTGTGGAGAACCTGGTACGTCGCGCCCCGCGCGTCGACGCCGCGAGCGCCACCACCAGGGGCGGTGATGTCAGATGAGCAGCAAGGTGCGTACGCCCACGATGACCAGGCACAACACGAACAACGCCGCGAAGGCGCCCCACTGCAGCGCGTTGCGTCGGGCGGCGGGGGCGTAGGCGATGGCGGCCCCTAGCGCGAGCCCGGCGAGCAGCCCGCCGAGGTGACCCTGCCAGCTGATGTTGGTGCCGAGGAACGTGAACACCGCGTTGATGGCCAGCAGCGCGAGTAGCGAGCGAACGTCATATCCCCGCTTGAACGAGATGACGAGCATCGCTCCGAGCAACCCGAACACGGCGCCGGACGCGCCGACCGTGGATGTGAGCGGGTGGGCCAGCACATACACCGCGACGGATCCGGCGAGGCCGCACAGGAGGTAGAGGACGACGAACCGCAACCGGCCCAGCAGCGACTCCAGGGTCGGGCCGAAGAGCCACAGCGCCACCATGTTGAACGCCAGGTGCAGCAGGCCGACGTGCACGAAGACGCTGGTGAGCAAGCGCCACACCGCTCCGTCCGCCACCCCACCGGTGGCCCCGATCCCTTCGATGAACCCGACCTGGCCCACCATGGCGAGCCGGGACAGCAACGGGCTGGCGACCTCACCAGTCAGCTGGATGAGCAGAAAAACCACGACGTTGAGGGCGATGAGAACCTTGGTCACGACGTCGCTGTTGGCGGCCACCGCGCCGCCGTAGACCGTGCGGGGCTGGCGCACCTGCGCAGCCCCTTCGGCGACGCACTCCGGGCAGTGGAAGCCGACCGACGCCTGCCGCATGCAGTCAGGGCAGATGTAGCGGGTACAGCGTTGGCAGCGGATGTAGGTCTCGCGGTCGGGGTGGCGGTAGCACCTCGGTACTTGCCCTACTTCGTCCACGCGCCCAGCGGCGTCCGTCACGTGCCCGGCTCTCCCGTCACCCTGTTCCCGCAGCGTCCGTCAGCTGTCGCTGCGCGCGACGTCGACCCGCTCGATCGTGATCGGCTCGGTCGGTCGGTCACCTCGGGCGGTCTTGGTGGAGGCGATCGCGTCAACCACCTCCCGACCGGCCTGGTCGCTGACCTCGCCGAAGATCGTGTGCTTGTTGTTGAGCCAAGGGGTGGCGCCTACGGTGATGAAGAACTGCGACCCGTTGGTGCCTGGTCCGGCGTTCGCCATCGCGAGCAGGTAGGGACGGTCGAACTGCAGGTCCGGGTGTGGCTCGTCCTTGAACTGGTAGCCCGGACCGCCGGTGCCGGTGCCGAGCCGGTCGCCGGTCTGGATCATGAAGCCCTGGATGACCCGGTGGAAGACGACGCCGTCGTAGAACGGTTCGGACTTCGTCTCCCCGGTCTCGGGGTCGGTCCACTCCTTCGTCCCCTCGGCCAGACCGACGAAGTTGCGGACGGTCTCGGGAGCGTGGTCGGGGAACAGCGCGACGGTGATGTCGCCCTTGCTCGTCTTCAACGTCGCATGCAGCTGCTGGGCCACGAGGGTGGTCACCTTTCTGAGTCGGGCTTGCTGAGTCTGCGCCTGCGGTGTCCGGCCGTTCGCGTCGGGCGTTCCCGGATCGCAACGCCGCCCCATCCTTCCACGGGTCCGCGCACGCTGCCGCCCGCGCAGCGTGCAGGTGATTACCGAGCCGTACGCACCCCCTGAGGTTTACCGGTAGGGACCCTCGCGGCATGATCGGGACGAAGCGAGACGAATCCGAGGAGGACCAGATGACGGACACAGAGGTACGGCGCGGTCGCGTACGCGGCATCGCCTATCGAGCACGCACGACGCGAGGACCCAAGGCCGGCCAGGTCAAGGTCGAAGTGACACCGGAACCGGATGTGTCGGTGGTTCGCGCCCCGCGGATCGGCCGGGCGAAGGAGCGGTTCGCGCCGAAGGTGCAGATCGCCAGGGAGAAGTACATCCCTGCGGCCGAACTGGCCGCACTGCGCACGCGTCAGCACGTACGCGAGGAGCTGGTGCCGCAGGTGACGGCTGCAGTCACCGCTGCCATGGCGGCCTCCGAGCCCTACCGCAAAGAGGCTCAGCGCCGCAGCGTCGCGGCGGCAGCGGCACTGCGCGGAGCGGAGGTCGAGGTTCACGAGCCGGAGAAGTCGCACCGGATCCGCACCATGCTGGTGACGCTCGGTCTCGGCGGCATCGCCGCGGCGGCGTACAAGTGGTTCACCGGCAAGGAGGCAGACTCCTCCTGGGAGCAGGCCTACCAGCCGACGCCGGCTCAACCGACCGAGTCCCTAACCACCCCGAAGGACCCGTTCGCTGCACCATCGCCGACCGACCCCGGCGCTGCCGGCCCGGACGAAGTGCTGGCCGACTCCGCCGAGGTGCCGCACGACCCGACATCGATCGACTCACCGCTCGAGGAGCAGATCCTCGACCCGGCCGATACGTCGGACCTGCCAGCGACGGACGGCGACCGCAAGTCCTGAGCGCCCGTAGGAGTCAGTGGCCCCGCGCTATCCATTCGTCGAGGTGCGGGGCCTCTGCTCCGATGGTGGTGTCGTCGCCGTGGCCGGTGTGCACCGCCGTGTCCGCCGGCAGGTCGAGGAGTCGGTCGCGGATCGACGCGATGATCGTCGGGAAGTCGCTGTACGAGCGGCCGGTCGCGCCAGGTCCGCCGGCGAACAACGTGTCACCGGTGAACACAGCACCTAGCTCTGGCACGTAGAGACAGACCGAGCCCGGTGAGTGCCCCGGCGTATGCATCACATGCAAGGTCAGCCCGGCCACCCGGATGCGCTGTCCTTCGGTCAGCGTCTCGTCCGGTGCGAGATGCGGGTGGGTCTGCTCCCACAGCGGCAGGTCGTCGGGATGGAGATGGACCGGCGCGTCCGTGAGCGACGCGAGGTTCGCCGCTTCGTTGATGTGGTCGTCGTGGGCGTGGGTGCAGACGATGGCCGCGACCGTACGGTCGTCGATCGCGTCAGCGATCGCGCCGGCGTCGTGCGGCGCGTCGAGCACGACGACCTCGTCGTCGTCGCCGACGATCCACACGTTGTTGTCGACGACCCAGCTGCCACCATCGAGGTTGAACGTCCCGGAGGTGACGACCTTCTCGATGCGAACGCGGCCGCTCACCACACCACCACCGATCGCAGCACCTCGCCGCGGTGCATCTTGTCGAAAGCGGCTTCCACGTCGCCGATTCCGATCGTCTCGCTGACGAAAGCGTCCAGGTCGAGCCGGCCCTGCTGATAGAGGTCGACGAGCATCGGGAAGTCGCGGGTCGGCAGGCAGTCGCCGTACCAGCTCGACTTCACAGCCCCGCCCCGCCCGAACACGTCGAGCAGAGGCAGCTCCATCGTCATGTCTGGTGTGGGGACGCCGACGAGCACGACAGTGCCGGCGAGGTCGCGGGCGTAGAAAGCCTGCCGGAAGGTCTCCGGCCGACCCACCGCGTCGATCACCACATCGGCTCCGAAGCCCCCGGTCAACGCCTGAATGGCCTCGACCGGGTTGGTGGACGACGCGTCGACGGTGTCGGTTGCCCCAAGGCGCTTGGCCCACTCCAGCTTCCGGGCGTCGATGTCCACGGCGATGATCGTGCGAGCGCCGGCGAGGCGGGAGCCGGCGACTGCCGCCGAGCCGACCCCTCCGCAACCGATGACCGCCACCGTGTCGCCGCGGCCGACGTTGCCGGTGTTGATCGCGGCACCCAGTCCCGCCATCACGCCGCATCCCAGCAGCCCGACGGCGGCCGGGTTCGCGGCCGCGTCGACCTTGGTGCACTGCCCGGCTGCGACCAGGGTCTTGTCGGCGAACGCACCGATCCCGAGAGCCGGGGTGAGCGCAGTGCCGTCTTCGAGCCTCATCGGCTGGCTGGCGTTGGCGGTGTCGAAGCAGTACCACGGCCTACCGCGTCGGCAGGCGCGGCAGTCTCCGCACACCGCACGCCAGTTGAGGACGACGAAGTCGCCGGGCGAGACGTCTGTCACGCCCTGGCCCACTTCCTCGACGACACCGGACGCCTCGTGGCCGAGCAGGAAGGGAAAGTCGTCGTTGATGCCGCCCTCGCGGTAGTGCAGGTCGGTGTGGCACACGCCGCACGCCCGGACCCGTACGAGTGCTTCGCCCGGCCCCGGGTCGGGCACCACCACCGTCTCGAGGGTGACGGGTGAGCCCTTGCTCCGGGCGATCACCCCTTGCACGTGGTGCGGCATCGCTGCGTCCTCCTGACTCTGGTCATCTCGCTTGCGGGTTCTCGAGCGGCGGCGTCCCGACCCGAGTGGCTGAGCCCTGCTCCACCAGTTGTGCTCGCACGCTGGCCGTCGCCCGGCGCTCAGCCACGAACGACAGGATCGGCACCGTACCCAACACCAGCGTGAGCGCGGTGAAGCCGAGCGACCAGCGGCAGCGCCGGGCCAGGTCGAGAGCGGCGACCAGGAACACCATGTACAGGAAGCCGTGAGCGACGCCGAGATACTCCGTGATGGCTTCGCCGAGCAGCTGCGGCGACGAGCCCTCAGGTGTCAGGTACTTCAGCGGCACGCCGACCAGCACGAGCACGATGAGCAGCGTCCCCACGACGTAGGCCATGACCCGGTAGCGGGTCAGCGCGCCGGGGACGCCGGTGAGCGCTGGCGGGGTTTCAGGCACGGTCGGTCACGCTACCCGAGCGTCACGGACCACCCGCCACCACATGAACGCGACGAAAGCCCCGAAGATCCACCACTGCGAGGCGTACGCGAGGTTGCGCCAGCCGGCGCCGCCCGACACCTGCGGCACGGGCTGCGGTACGACGGTCAGGCCGGCCGACGGCGGCCGCTGCGCGGCCAGCACGACGTAGCCGCTGTAGAGGTCGAACGGCACCCGCGAGACCAACGCCGCAGTGCTGACCGACCCGACGACGCGGTCGCCGGCACCGGCAGGGCGTGCGGGACCAGTCAGCGGCTCCGGCGGGCGTAGCCAGCCGGTGACCGTGACCGCGCCGGGCGGGACAGCTGCGGGTGTGGTGGGCAGGTCGTCGACCCATCCGCGGACGACGAGGATCGCCGAGCTTGCGACGCGCAGCGGGGAGATGACCCAGTAGCCGGCGCGACCGGCGAGCGGGCGGCGCACGTAGAACTGCTCCGCGGCGGCGTAGCGGCCGGTCACGGCAACCTTCGTGCCGATGCTGTCAGCCGGGATCGGTGCATCAGCCGACACCACGCGCTCGAGCGGCACCGGGGCGGCGGATGCGGCGGCTTTCGCCGCTGCCGTCACCGCCTGGTGGCGCTGGTCGTCGTAGCGCGCCAGCTGCCACCAGCCCATGACCAGCATGGCGGCCAGCAGACACACCGCGACGATGTGTATTCCAAGCATCCGGGGGCTTACGAGCGAGGCTGGCTTGGCGGCGCTCCCGGCGGTCATGGCGCTTCGATGATCACACGCTCGCGGAGCCGTGGACGCCGCTGGCCGCATGGCTGCGATGCTGCACCGGGCGGCTCACCGGGCAGGTTTCTCCCGAAACGGCGTTGGCTTATGCGCCCGGAGCGCGATATGCGAGCAAGGACCACACCGCAAGGGAGAAGCTGTGCTGGCTGGAACGCCCGATCAGCGGGCCGCAGGACTGTGGAGCGATGCACAACGGCGCCGGCTGGTGGCGCTGTGCTCGAGCATCACCGGCGACCGCAGCGCTGCGGAGGACCTGGCCCAGGAGACGCTGCTCGAGGCGTGGCGCAATCTCCACAAGCTGCACGACCCGGCCGGCATGGACCGCTGGCTCGCGGCGATCGCCCGGAACGTCTGCCGCCGCGAGGCCAGGCGAGTCGGTCACGACCCGGTCGTGGCGGAGCCGCAGCAGCTGGCCGACCTCGGTGGTGAAGACCTCGCCGTGGAGCTGGATCTGGAGCGCGCAGAGCTTGCGGAGCTTCTCGACCGGGCGTTGGCGCTCCTGCCCGTCGCCACCCGCGCCGTGCTGGTCGATCGCTTCGTGCACGAGTCTCCGTACGCGGAGATCGCCGCGCGACACGGGCTGTCGGTGGACGCGGTCTCGATGCGGGTCAGCCGAGGCAAGCTCGTTCTCCGCACACTGTTCGAATCGCAGCTGAGGGAGGAAGCCGCTGCGTACGGCCTTGTCTCAAGCTCAGGTGGCGGGTGGCAAGAGACCCGGCTGTGGTGCGAGAACTGCGGCCGGTGCCGGCTGCTGATGCGTCGTGAGCCCGCTCCCGGCGCAATCTCGTTCCGCTGTCCCGGCTGTAGTCCTGACCCGGCGGTGCTCACGTCCCGGCTCTCGCTGGCCAACCCCTACTTCGCCCGGCTGGTGGGTGACTTGGTACGACCGTCGGCGATCGCCGCGCGTACCGCGGCATGGGTGCACTCCTACTACGGCAAGGGTGCTGAGTCGGGTCAGGTCGTCTGCACGCGATGCGGGCGGCGGGTCGCACTGCGGCGGTTTGCGGCCGACGACGCTGAACGGCCCGGCGACAAGGCGCAAGCAGGGTTGCTGGCCGTCTGCGGCGGCTGCGGCGAGGCGGTGTCGTCGTCGCTGCAGGGACTGGCACTGGCGACCCCCGAGGTACGCCTCTTTCGCCGCAGCCATCGCCGGCTGCGCCTCCTGCCCGAGTACGACGTCGAGCACCGCGGTCTCGACGCGACGGTCGTCCGCGTCCAGAGCGCCTCGAGCAGCGCACGCATCGACGCAGTCTTCTGCCGCGGGACGCTCCGCCTGCTGAGCGTCCACGGTCCGACCGGCTGAGCTCGCGCACATGCTGTCCGTCCTGCGCCGACGGAACTTCGCCCTGCTGTGGCTTGGCGGGTTCGTGTCCATCGCCGGTGACTGGGTGCTCCACGCGGCGCTCCCCTTCTTCGTCTACGCCGAGACGGGCTCCACCATCGCCACGGCAGGCATGATCGCGGCCGAGCTGTTGCCCGGCTTCCTGCTCGGCTCGGTGGCCGGAGTGTTCGTAGACCGCTGGCCCCGCAAGAAAGTCTTGGTCTACGCCAACCTGTTGCAGGCCGCTGTCGTGGCCGTGTTGGTCCTGGTCCCGCAGGGCTGGCTATGGCTCGTCTATGCCGTCGCGGCGGCCCAGTCGGCCGTCGCATCGTTCTCCGGTCCGGCGGAGAGCGCGCTGCTGCCGAGTCTGGTGGACGATGCGGACCTCGTGCCCGCCAACGCCCTCAATGCGCTCAACAACCGGTTGGGCCGTCTCGTCGGTGTCCCGATCGGAGGTGCGCTGCTCGGTGCGGTCGGGCTACCGGCCGTGGTGGCGGTGGACGTGCTGACCTTCCTCGGGGCCGCCCTGCTCATCGCCCCGATCGCCGTGCCGCACCCGCCGGTCACCAACCACGACGAGCGCGGAGCCGGGGAGGTGGTCGAGTCAGCCTGGTCGTCGTTGTGGCAGGAGTGGAAGGCGGGTCTGCGCATCGTCGGTCGAGAACGCACGATCGCGGTCATCTTCTGCGTCCTCGGGCTGATGACGTTCGGCGGCACGATGCTCGACCCGCTCGACGTGGCGTGGGCGCGCAGCGTGCTGGGCGCCGGACCGGAGATCTACGCGACGCTGCTGGCAACGCATGCAGCGAGCGGGATTTTCGGCACCTTGGTCGTGGGCCGGTTCGGCACCGGCTGGCAGCCGCGCCACCTGATGGGGTGGACGTCTGTCCTGGCCGGCCTGTCCTGCGCGGTGCAGTACAACATCCCGCTCGTGTGGCTCGCGCTGTCGATGTCGGCCCTGCGAGGGTTTACGTCGGTCATCTCCTCTGTGGCGGTGGAGACGGTCGTCCAGCGCGGGATCCCGGATCAGTACCGCGGCCGGGTGTTCGGAGCGCTCGGCGCTTCCGGCAGTCTGCTCAGCCTGCTAGGCGCCGGCGTCGGCGGAGTGTTCGCGGAAGTGGTCGGCATCGTGCCCATGCTCAACGTCGCCGCCGGGCTCATCGTGCTGGCCGGCCTCGTCGTCCTGCGTGCGTTTCGGCCAGCCACCACCGACGGGCAGACGGCCCACGCGCGAGTGGGCTGACGCTGCTGCGCGTACGCTGGGCGATCCGGTGCGGAACTTCGCCGGAGCGTGCCTCCAGTTCTCGAGGCACAGAGCTAGCCGAACCGGGAAAGGTGGTCAAGCACGATGGGTGGCGCTCGGCGGCTCGGCCGCGGCGGTGCGGTGCTGCTCGCCGTGATCGTGGGACTGGTCGGTGCCGGACTGGTGACGTTCGCGATCGTCAGCCAGGCGTCTCCTCCGCAGCCGCGGTCCGTGTCAGCGGGCAGCCCTGAACGCCATGCAACGGGCCAGTCCCCCACCGCTTCTCCCCGGCCGGCGTCACCTGGACCGGCGTCGCCCCCGACGGAGTCGCCCAGTGCGGCGTCACCGTCGCCTGCCGAGGGCGGCGGGGAGGACCAGATCAGCGGTCCGGTGCTGCCCCAGTCAAGACCTGTCAGCATCACGATTCCAAGCCTCGATGTGCGCTCGACGCTCGTCGACCTCGGCGTCGACGACGCCGGCGCGATGGAGGTGCCGAGCGATCCCGCTGACGCGGGCTGGTTCGAGCTCGGACCTACGCCCGGAGCGCTCGGGCCCGCGGTCATTGCCGGCCATGTGTCCTGGAACCGGCAGCCGGCCGTCTTCTTCCGGTTGGCTGAGCTCCGGCGCGGAGACCGGGTGAGCGTCGAGCGCGCGGACGGCCAGACAGCGGTGTTCGCGGTGCGCGAGGTCTCCCGGTTCGCCAAGTCACGCTTTCCGACCGACGCGGTCTACGGCGGCATCGACCACGCCGGGCTTCGGCTGATCACCTGCGGCGGGGCCTACGACGACGCGGCCAACCGCTACCTGGACAACGTGGTTGTCTTCGCCCGCCAGGTGGACGTACGCCCGACGCAAAGCTGAGC
>DATHBP010000044.1:0-25908 GCA_035296085.1 Nocardioidaceae bacterium
GTAGGTCTCCACAGCGTTATCGACTTTCACGCGCTGTCTGATGTCGGGCGGCAACGCGTTGAGCGCCGACGCCGGGTCGTCGAAGTCCCAGTGCGGGTAATCGGAGCTGAACATCAGTGTCTTGTGGGCGGAGACGATCTCGCACAGCATGTGCAGGTGGCGACGGCGCTTCGGCTCCGGGAGCGGCTGGGTGGTGAACCTCAGATGGTCGACCACGTACTCGCTGGGCAGCCGCTTCACCCACGGAACCTCATCTCGCAGTCCCTTGACGTTCTTGTCCAGTCGCCACATGACATCGGGCAGCCAAGCGAAGCCCCCCTCGGTGATGACGACACGCAGATTGGGGAACCTCTCGAAAACCCCCTGGCAGAGCAGACTGATGACGTTCGCCTGGAAGACCTGGCTGAGCCCGGTGTGCCACTCGACGTAGTACGTCGGCGCCGCGCCGGCCAGGCTCGGCGAGGTTCGGAAAATGCCCTCTCCAGAGTTCGGGTGGATTGTTACCGGGAGGCCGAGCTCAGCTGCTGCCTCATAGATGGGGTAGTAGTGGCGCTGCCCCATCAGGATGTTCGTCAACGGCAGCAGCACGCTGACGAACTTTCGGTGCTGGCCGGCCGCCCTGCGGACCTCACTAGCAGCGAGAGCCGGGTCCTGCGGCGCCACCACCAGCGCAGCCCGATAGCGATCGTCTGTGTCAAGCCATGCGTCCGCCAACCAGCTGTTGTAGGCGGTGGCGATCAGGCTGGCGAGGTCAGGGTCTGGCATCGCACCCAAGCCGAGTACTTCGCCGCCGAGCAGAATCGCGCGGGAGATACCGTGCGCATCCAGCAGGTGAGACGCAACGTGGCGGCTATCGGCGCCCGGCGCCGCGCCCTCCGGTGAGAAGGCGTCCCGGCGAAGTACGCCGGCAGGGTTGACATACAGCATGTTCCGGGGAATCGACACCGGCTCACGGCGGCTGCGGGCGGAGAGCTCCCACTGCTCGCCGATGCCGAGTCGATGCTTGTCCGCGGCCGACAGATACGGCTCCAACTCTGCCATCCCCCGCCGCATCAGTGGATGTACATCGCAGTCGACGAGGTCGTACACAGCTGCAGCCGTGGCGCTCATAGCGCGAACTCTGGCACGCTCGAGGCAGATCGTCGGTTGCGGGTGAGGAGACACGCGTGCAGCATCCGGTCGGCTCGACGCACGAGCTCCGCAGGGAACGATGCCGCGTCGTCGACATCGAAGGGCATCGCATCGGGGTTATCAGCGTCGGGGACTCTTTCTTCGCGGTCAGGGACCGCTGCCCGCATCGACCCGCCGACATCTGCCAGGGCACCGTGGGGGGTACGTTTCTTGGCTCATCTCCTCAGGAGCTCAGCTACGGGAGACATCAGCGAGTGCTGCGTTGTCCCTGGCATGGTTGGGAGTTCGACCTCGAGACGGGCAGGTCGATCCTGGAGCCAGATCGATATGGGCTTCGGGTATACCCAGTGACCGTTCGCGACGACACAGTTTTCGTCCACACCTGACTCGCGGCGCTGGCAAGGTTTGACCGGTGGAAACTCCCGATCGACGGTGGCACGTCCTGCTGATCGGCGGCGGTAGCGGCGTTGGCAAGACCACCCTCGCCCACCAGCTTGGGCAACGGTTCGCAGTCAACGTGACCCAGCTCGACGACATCCAAGTCGCTCTCGAGGCGGTCACCAGTCCAGACCAGCAGCCCCTGCTTCACTTCTGGCGCACACACTGGTCTGAGTTCAGCGCCTACACCGACGACCAGCACGTGCAGCATTTCCTGGACGTGTCGCAGACCGTTTTCGAGCCCATCATCCACGCCGTCATTGCGGACCGCCTCGACGGCGGCATGCCCACCATTCTCGAGGGTGGGTTCATCTTGCCGCAGCACGCGGCCAGGCACGCGGTCGGAGATCGCCAAGCCGGTGACGTCCGTGCTCTCTTCGTCGACGAGGCGGACGAGCAGCAGATCGCCGCCAACTTCGTCGACCGGCAAGGTGGCGACGCGACGCTGCCGGCTCGGACGAGCTGGCTGAAAGCCCGGTGGCTCCGCGCGGAGTGCATCCGTCTCGGCATCGCGACCGTCGCCGCCCGGCCATGGGCGACCGCGGCCGACCGAGCCGTCGACCTCTTGGCCGACGTCCACTGACTCCGTGGTCCACCATGCACCGCCGCTGCTCTTCGCAAGGCCGCATTCCCTACGATGCCCCTTGTCGCGCAGTGGCGGCTTGGACAGGATGAGTGCTCTGGCAGGCCCGCTGCGCGAGGTGAGCGATCGCGTCGCGGCGGATCCGACGCTTTCGCTCATGCTTCACCGTCGCGAGCAGGCTCGAGAAAGGCGTGCACTGTATGGGCTCGGTTAGGTTCGAGAAGGCAACGCTCGTCTATCCGGGCGCCGAGACCCCAGCTGTCAACCGGCTCGACCTGGAGATTGAAGACGGCGAGTTCATGGTGCTCGTCGGTCCGTCCGGTTGCGGCAAGTCGACGAGCCTACGCATGCTGGCCGGGCTCGAGGCGATCGACGAAGGCGCGATCTATGTCGGCGACCGGGACGTCACCGATGTCCTCCCGAAGGACCGCGACATCGCCATGGTTTTTCAGAACTATGCGCTCTATCCACATATGAGTGTCTCGGACAACATGGGGTTCGCCCTGAAGATGGCCAAGATCCCGAAGTCAGAACGTGCCAAGCGCGTGGCAGAAGCGGCGCAGTTGCTGGACATCGGTGAGCTGCTCGACCGCAAGCCCAAGGCGCTCTCGGGCGGTCAACGGCAAAGAGTCGCCATGGGCCGCGCGATCGTGCGCAAGCCTCAGGTGTTCTGCATGGACGAGCCACTGTCCAACCTCGACGCCAAGCTGCGGGTGTCTACTCGAGCTCAGATCGTTCAGTTGCAGTCCCGGTTAGCCGTCACCACTGTCTACGTGACGCACGACCAGGTCGAGGCAATGACGATGGGTGACCGGGTGGCGGTCATGCACGAGGGCGTTCTCCAGCAGGTGGACACTCCGATGCGCCTCTACAAGCGGCCGGTCAACGCGTTCGTAGCGGGGTTCATGGGTTCACCCGCCATGAACCTGCTCAAGGCTCGGCTCGCCCCCGACGGTGTCCAGATCGGGACCGGCACGATTGCGATCAGCCCCACTGTCCGTGGACGAGTCGCTGGCGACATCACCGTCGGCATCCGCCCCGAGGACTGGCGGGTGGCCACCCCTGACGAGAGCGCCATAGAAGTCCGCGTCATCCTCACCGAGGACTTGGGCTCCGACGCGTACATGTACGGGTCGCTCAGCACAGAGGGCACTGAAGTTCCCGTCACCGTCAAGCTCGACCGGGAGCACCGTTTCGCCAAGGGAGAGACGGTTCGGCTGACCGCAGACCCGAACCGTCTCCACGTCTTCGACGCCGCCCAAGGGCACCGGCTGAGTGAGTGACCACTCGGTCGTTCCTCAGCGGGCGATGACCGGTGCGTCCGGGTTGATGTCCGGGCCGAAAAACTTCAAGATGACGAGGTCCACGTCGCCGGTGTTGCTGATGGCGTGCGGCCGAACCGCCGTGTCGTGCACCACCAACAGCTCATCACGGCCTGGCTCACCGCCGGAGACGTCCTGTCCGACCACCGATCCAGCGCCCGACCAGACGAGCAGGCTATAGACGCCCCGTTCCACGCTCGCGAACGTGCGGCTGGGGGGCACAACCAGCTTCTTACCGCTGAACTTCGTGGTGTCGTAGAAAATCCAGTGCTCTTGCGCACCATCCGCAGCGGCTGGTGTGACGGGGTGCGGCGTGAGGTGATGGTTCTCGTAGAAGTACGGGTCACCGTTCAGGCCGGGGTCCACGAACCCGAGCGGGAATCGCTCTCCGTACCTTGTGCGGTCTTGCGGCCGCACGTCTTTGAACAGCAGCTCCTTGGAGATGATCTTGCCTGCATTCAACGCCTGGAACATCGCAAGCACATCGGAGTCTTCCTGGAGCTCGACCGTCAGCGCGGTTCCCGGCGCGTGGAGAACGCCGGACGGAATGTGGAACCCCTCCTCTGGGACCTGTAGGTGCGCCGGGGCGTGCCTGAGGATCAGGTCGCTGTCCCAGTCGATGAGGTAAGGGAGCAAGACGTCGAAGGCCTCCTGCTCGGCTATCCACGGGTGCACGCCGAAGAACGACTCAGGATGCTTGCCGCGGTCCACGCCCGGGGGGAAGTAGTAGGCCTCATCCTTGGATTTGCGACCCACCAGCGAGGCATGGCGCTGCTGCGGATGAATGTGGTACGGAAGGCGGTCCCCATAGTCGAATATCTTGGCCAGGCGCCCGAGACCGCCGGGGTGCTCGGCGGCATAGTCGGCCCCCATGATCGCGGCCGGGTCTGCGGCAAGCGCAGACTCCAGGGTCAGCCGGTCGTCTGAACCGGTCCAGACATAGCTGAGACCCTCGTCCGCAGGACCCACTCGGTTGTCGGCTCGCGTGGTCGAGGCGAGCCAGCGCTCGCAGATGAAGCCACGGTTGCCGACGTCGTACGCGTCGTCGGCAAGGCCGAGTCGACGTCCCGGCGGGAGGAAGTCGCGTGCCACCCAGGCGGGCTCCAGCCGCAGTACCCCGTTGCCCTCGTTGAGGAGCCGCTCAGTCACGCCCCGAACGTTGTCTGAGTTCATGTGAAGGGGGGTCGGAGCCCAGCTAACCCTTGAGACCACTCATGGAGATGCCCTGGATGAATCTGCGCTGGAAGATCATGAAGACCACCACCATCGGCAAGGTGGCGAGGACCGACCCGGCAAACAGAACATCCCACTGGGTCCTGTTCTTGACTACGAACAGCGCCAGTCCCAGCGGTGCGGTGATCTTGTCCTCACTGGAGATGATGATGAGCGGCCACAGGAAGTCTTCCCACTGGTAGATGAACGTGAAGATGCCAACCGCAGCCAGCGCCGGGCCGGTCAGCGGCAGCACTACCTGCCAGAAGATACGAAATTCCGAGGCGCCGTCGATCCGCGCAGCATCGAGCAGCTCGTCGGGGATGGACTGCATGTACTGGCGGAGCAGGAAGATACCGAAGGCGCTCACCGCTCCGGGGACGATGAGCCCGTAGTAGGAGTCGAGCCACCCGTGCCCACCGTTGCCCAGGATGTCATTGCCACCGAAGAGCGGGATGTGCTTCAGCACCAGGTAGTTGGGGATGAGCGTCACCTGGCCGGGCACCATCATCGTGGCCAGGAAGAGCAGGAAGAGGAAGTCGCGGCCGGGAAACCTGCGCTTGGCAAAGACGTAGGCGGCGAGCGAGTCGAAGAACAAGACCAGGACCGTCGTCGTCGTGGCGACGAAAGCGCTGTTGACGAACCATCGCCATGCCCCTTGCGTGCCCGTCCCGGTGGCGTCGGCTCTACCCCGACCGATGAAGGTGGCGTAGTTGTCCGCCGTAGGGTTCACCGGTATCCAGTTCGGCGGCACGTCGAAGATGTCTCCGATCGGCTGGAACGATGCGCTGATGAGCCACCCAAAGGGCGCCACGAACAGAATCGCCCCGGGCACCAAGATGGCGTACGCCACGATCTTGCGAACGTTCCAGCCATTCTGGGCCCCGGCCAACTTGGGGGGTTGGCGCGGTTCGTCGCGCTGATTGAGCTGCTCCTGCGCGTCTACCGTTGCCGTCACCGGTTCGCCTGCCTATTCAGTCGAAGGTTGATCCCGGTGAACACCAAAAGCATGAGGAACAGCGCATATGCCAGCGTGCTGGCGTAGCCCATGTCGAAGTTGATGAACGCAGTCCGGTAGATGAAGTAGACCATCGTGGTCGTCCGCTCGACCGGTCCGCCACTGGTCATGATGAAGATCTGCGTGAACACCTGAAAGGACCCGATCACCCCGATGACCAACAAGAACAACGTGGTGGGGCGGAGCATCGGGATGGTGATGTAGCGCAGCCGCGCCCAGGGTCCGGCTCCGTCCACTGCGGCCGCGTCGTAGAGCTCCTGCGGCACTGCCTGGAGCCCGGCTAGGTAGATGATCATCGAGTACCCGATCCCGCCCCAGATGCTCATCAGGATCACGGCGGGCATCGCCAGTTGTTGGTCGGACAGCCACAACAGAGGCTGGTCGATCAGGTGCGTCTTGAGAAGGTAGAAGTTGAAGAGCCCGTAGTCGGGTTGGTAAAGCCACTTCCACACAATGGAGACCACGACGAACGGGGTGACGATAGGGAGGAAGTAGATCGTGCGAAAGACGCTGCGCCCCCACAGCGGCTGGTTCAGCAGCAAGGCGATGCCGAGCCCGATGAGCATCGTGAAGGGAACTGACGCGCCGGTGAAGTAGATCGTATTGATCGCGGCCCGGTGGAAACTCTCGTCGTCGACCAAGCGCCGATAGTTGTCGAGACCTATGAACGGCTTGTCCGGCTCGATGATGCTCCAGCGGTGGAGAGTGAGATACAACGTCAAGATCAATGCAAAAAACGTGAACACCGCGAAGAGCAGCAGCCCCGGCGAAATGAAGAGATAGGCGCTCCACTCCCGACGCATTTGGCCGAGTGTGTAGCGAAGTCCGTCCTTTCGCCGGCGTACCGGCGCCTCCTGTGAGTCCGCCAGCGTGTCGACTGCCATGCATGCCTTCCTGCGGGAGGGACTGCGCTCAAAAGGCGGACCGGGTTGGCGCGACGGTCACATCCAGACCACGACCCCGGCGTTCAGCGGGCGAAGATCTCCTCGGCCTTCGCTGCGGCGATGTCCAGGGCCTCGGACGCCGTTTGCTCGCCGTACATCGCCTTGCCGAGTTGGGTGTTGAGCTCCGCCTCCACCTCGCCGTACTTCGGGTTTGGCGCGCCGCTCGGAATTCCGCAGTTCTTCATGTCCTCGGCGAACCCGGAGAGGATCGGTTTTGCCTCGAACAAGGCGGGGTCCGACAGCTGAGAGCTGAGCGTCGGCAGCAGCGTGCCACTCCCACCGCCTTCTCCAACACCCGGGACGCCTTGGTAGGTCCACTGCGCGATGATCTCGGGCTTGGAGAGGTATTCGATCCACTTCCAAGCGGCATCGTTCTTGTCGGTCTCGAAGAGCACGAGCGCGTCGCCTGCAATGGTTGTCGCACATCCCGCGGGACCTTCCGGAAGCGGCGCGGTGGCCCAGTGCCCCATGAACTCCGGGGCATCCTCTTCCAAGACCGCAGCCAGCCAGTTGCCGGCCATGTACATGCCGACCTGTCCCTGGGTGAAGGCGACCCGCCCGTCATAGGAGTTGGAGTTGAGGTACTGCTTCGGGGCGTAGTCGACAAGACCCACGTAGAACTCCGCCGCCTTCTTGCCCTCGGGGCTGTCGAAGGCGACGGACTTGCCGTCGTCGGAGAGCGTCTGGCCCCCGGCCTGGTAGAGGAACGGGTACCAGTAGTAGGCGGACTCGGACGCGAACATCTCGATCCCGTACTCCTTCTTGTCGGGGTTCGTGAGCTTCGCCGCTGCGTCCTCCAGCTCCTCCCAGGTCGTGGGCGGCCCATCGATGCCCGCAGCCTCGAACATGTCCTTGTTGTAGAACATGCTCGTCGACTCACCTTCGAAGGGAAGCCCGTACATGCTCCCCTCGACCGTCACGAAATCCTTGAACGCCGGCACGTAGGCATCCGGCTCCACCCAGTCGCTGCGCTCGATGTAGTCGTCGAGGTTGATGACCGCGTCCCGCCCGGCGAACGTCGCGACGGCGCCAGCGTCGACGAACGCCGCGTCCGGCGGGTTACCGCCAGCGATCTGCGTGGTGATCTTCTGCTGGGAGTTGTCCGCGGTGACGTTCTGGAACTCGATGGTGATGTTGGGGTGCTCTTTGTGGAAGTTCTCCGCGAGCTTCTTCATGGCCGGCTGGGTGCCGACCCAGGACGAGAAGGTCACAGTCGTGGGAGAGGACGGCTCGGGGACCGGTCCCTGTCCCTCGCCGGCGTTGTCGTTGTCGGGCGTGCTGGTGCCTCCGCAGGCGGCCAGGACGGCCGAGGCGAGGACGAGTGGAGCGACTACACCGAGGGACTTGCGAACACTGCGACTCTTCACTGACCAGCTCCTTGCTCGTTGCAGGAAGGCAGGGGCGCGCGCCAAGCCGAGGCATTTCGTGGCTGCCGAGGTCAGCGTCCTCGACTGCTGTACTGCTGTCAAGGCACCGTACTGGTACCCAACAAAGCCGTCTCAGACGGGCGTCGATGAGGCGTTGCTGGCGTCGGGTCACGCAGCCCCTGGTGGGTTCCTGGCGTCCATCACGATGGTGGCCTTGACGAAACCGTCGGGCTTCTCGCGAGCCAGCCGAAAAGCGTCATCGATCTCAGCGAGCGGAAACCTGTGCGTGACGAGCGGCTCGAGGGAGAGGGCTCCCGAGGTCAGCAGCCGCATGCCGATCGTCATTCCGCGGAGAATGGTCGCCACCTCCCGGAAGTGCGCGTTGAGCAACGTGAAGGCCTTCCAGTTCCACAGGCCCAGCGGGATCTCACGCGGCGCTCCTTGGTGGTAGCCCACGAGAGCGATCTTTCCGCTCATCCGGGTGACGTCCCCCACGGCGAGCAGTGGTGCTTGCGCACCCGTGCACTCGAAGGTGAGGTCGGCTCCTGATTCGGTGCGCTCTGCTACCACGTCGGCCAGCCGCTCGGTCCGAACGTCGACGACACGAGTCGCTCCTAGGGCTTTCGCCCTCTCCAGAGCGTCTGGACGTGTGTCGGCGACGATGACCTGGTGTGTCCCCCGCATGTCGACGAGCATCTGCACCAGGTTGCCCATGAACCCTGCGCCGATGATGACGACGTCGTCGCCGAGGCGGACGTCCGCGAGCTCGACCGCATTGACCGCGCAGGCGAGCGGCTCCCCCAGGGCCAAATCCAACGGAACCTGACCCGCTGCGCGGCAGTAGTCCGCGTGGACCGCGACGTAGTCGGCGAAGCCTTTCGTGGTCACCCAGGTCGCGACCGGATCACCGACGGAGAAGCCCGCCACCTGGTCGCCGACCTCTACGACGGTCCCGCTCACCTCGTGACCGGGAGAGACGGGGTAGGTGGCGTCTCCCGAACCGTCCCACATGTCCAGCTCGGACGTGCAAACGCCGCAGGCGGCCACTCTGACCAGCACCTGGTCGGGTTCGATCTCCGGTATCGGTGCCTCGTGGATCTCGAAGGTGTGGGCGCCGGCTAGTACGGCAAGCCGCATGCCAGCTCCTCTCAGCGATGTGAGCATCTCGTGTCGTTCACGACCTGAAGACGACGATCGCGTAGACGCCCACCTGAGCTAAGACGACCCGTGCAATGCCGTCGGTGACGGCGACTTCGAGCTGTTCTTCCGGGCCATCCGGGGAGACTAGCTTCGCCGCCGAAGGCTCGAACGGCAGCCGTACCGCCACGTCGACCGCTACCAACGGCCGGATGCCGTCCAGCTCGGCGTCGAAGTCGTAGTTGACCATGTGCAAGGCGGCTGTTCCATCGTCCAGTCGTTGGACGTTGACGGCGACATCGCCCGACACCGCCACCTGTCGTCCCCGAGGCAGCAGGTCGGCAACGTTGGCCGCACTGGAGTGCTGTAAGCCGGAATGCCCGTGCAGGGCTTGCCGCTGCTGGTGCGGCAGGTTGTCGCCAAGGCTGCCGGTGACAACGACGCGACCGCCTGACTCGAGGTATTCCGTTACTGCGGCGGCTTGCCCCGCCGTGAGGAGGGAACAGTCGGGGAGGACGACTCCCGCGTATCCGCTGAGGTCGGCGGCGCGGACGGTGTCGGGCGCGGTAACGGCGTCTGGGAACAGTACGACGTCGAACGGAACCGCCGCGCTCGCGAGTGTCCTGGTCACCGTGCGGTATGGAACGTCCACGGACTCGTCCCGCGCGTTATGCACGTTGTCGCTTTGGTCTTGGCGGCTGATCGCTGCACGAGTGCTCTCGACGCTGAACACCACGGCGATCTCGTTGTAGGTCGCCCGGCTGAAGAGTCCGTCATGCTCGGCCAGAAAGATCTGGATCTCACGCGCCAGGTCATGTGGAGCGTAGAACGAGTCCTGGATCGTGCTGCCCATCCAGGCGCCGTACGGCACGCTGAGGTTGACCCCGGAGGCCGCCGCCTCGTAGAGCGACAGCCGGAACAAGTCAAAGCCGCGACCGACTCGCAGCTGCTCTACAAGCTCGGGTACGACACCCCCGTAAGGGTTCTCGACCACAACGACGTCCTTGGCGCCGGCGAAACCCGCGACGTAGCGGTACCACTCTGGTTGCCGATAGGTCGTGTTCCGCATCTCGGTGATGATCAGGTCGACGTCCGCTGCGAGCGCGAGGTACTGCGGGTCGAGGTTGAAGAAGTTGCCCGACACCTTCACGACTCGGCCCTGCTGCCGCCCGTACTCGCGGGCGTAGTCGGCCAGCTCGGCGAAGTACCGTTTGATCGCGGCGCACTGGAAGCGGTAGTAGTCACCGAACAGTGGCGTCGACGGCAGTTCCTTCTTGAAGTCGTAGCCCCGCTCGAGCAGCCACGAGCCGTAGTGGAAGGTCTCGAGATCGGCGCCGGCGAGATCGGGGCTGCGGCCCGCGGCGGGCTGGGTCTGCAGGTAGGCACGGAAGCCCTTCATGCAGTCCTTGCAAAAGCACGCGCCGTACTGGAAGGCGCCCATCGGCAGCTCGGCCTCGTCGAGCTGGATGCCGTCGACGCCGGCGTCGATCTGAAGGCGGATCACTGCTTTGAGGTACTCCCGCCAGACCGGGTTGTTGCGGTCCATGTAGAAGCACTGATGCTCCCGGTCGGGACACTCGACCCAGTGCGCGTGACAGGCCACCTGATAGATGTCCCGCGAGCAGCACTCCTCAATGAGATCGGTGACCCGCTCCCCGTCACTGTTGTAGAGCCCCTCGGGGAAGTACTTCTCGACCGGTGGCCACAGCTCGGGGTAGCGGTTGGAGGAGAACTCGCGGAGGCCGATCCAGTCCCGGCGCCCCGCGCCGCGTAGCTCGTTCAGCGCCAGGATCGAGCTCTCGTCATCATCCAGCTCGACCGGGAACTCCCAGCCCTGCGCCTCGAAGACGATGCCGAAGACCTCGATTCCGTGCTGGTGGCAGGCTTGGATGAACTCGCTGTCGTTGACGAAGCCGTAGAACCGCGACCGAGCATCAACGGCGCCGAACGCTTCCTGCTCGAGGTACGGCAACGACAGGGAACCGCCGCCGAGCGCGGCCCACACCAACACCGTCGCGTGGTAGTCGACGAGGTCGTCCACCATGCGGAGCCGCCGGGGCGGGAGGCTCGGGTGGTAGCAGTGCTGGCGCGGAAACCACGCGTCGAAATAGACACCACGCTGCACAGACGTCCCTTTCGCTAGCCGCGGGTTACGACTCGTAGGTGTTGCCGGCAGTGTCCCTGCCCCGGGCCAGCCAAATCTTCCAGCCGGCGTTGTGTTCAACCGGCATCACCTTCACCGACGCCGGGAAATACCGCATGGTGTAGCCGGTGCGCCGATGCGGACTTGTGTTGGCCTTCGCGCCGTGGATGATGCGGCCGTCGTGCAGGGAGCACTGGCCGCGCTCGAGCTCGAAGTCGACGGCCTTGCTCTCGTCGACGTCGACGACCTCTGCGTGGAAGGTCTGCACTGTCGTGTCGACCGGCCGGTAGTCCGAGAACCCGCCGAGCTGGTGGCTGCCTGGGATCACGCGCATGCAGCCGTTCTCCCGGTTGCTCGGCCCGCCCAGCGCCATCCACACGGTGACGATGCGGTCGTACTCGCTGAGGCGGCCCTCCCAGTACGCAGAGTCCTCATGCCACGGAGTCGGTCGGCCGGTGTAGGGGTCCTTCGAGATGAAGTGGCTGGTCCAGAGCGCGATATCCGGTCCGACTAGCGGCTCCACCAGGTCGAGCACCTCGTCGGAGAGCAGGAAGTCGAGCAGCCGGCGGTCGCGGAAGTGTGGAGTATCCAGCTCGTCAGAGAGCTTGTCGCCCTTGTCGGCCAGGTGCTCGGCGAAGATCGCCTCGAGCTGGTCGAGCTTTTCCGGGGAGAACACCTGGTCGTGGTGGAGGAAGTACCCGTTCGCGCGGAAGAACTCCACGGCCTGCTGGTCCAGCATCGACTCCTCCTCCTCGTCGGTTTGTGGGACACCCTATTGGCGGCAGATTGGACGAGTGCCGCGGCCATGTGCTACAGGGTCGACCGTCGTACGGCAATGCCTAAACGCACGGCTCATGCGTTCTTGGCGAGAGCCCCGATGATCTCGGCGAACAGGTCGAGATCCTCGACGAAGTCCTCCGGGCCGGTCTTGGGCGCGCCCCCTTGAGTGACCACGCTGTGGAAGTCCTCGAGTTCACAGGTGTAGGGATCCTTCAGATGCGGCCGAGTCACTGTTCGGGTGTAGGAGTCGCCGCTGGTCTCCTCGCTGACTAAGACGGTCGGGAAGTGCCGGATGTAGGGAGTGTCGTACTGCACCCGGACCGTCGAGTGGTCGCCGTAGACCTCGATGTGCGCGTCGAAACGCAGCTGCTCGTCGACGCCCGTCTCGTAGGTGACGACGAAGTCGTCGTAGTCGAGGAAGGCAGTGATGAACAGCCCGCCCCGCCACATGCGCGCCGCGCTCACCTTGCGAGGTGGTCCGAACAGCTCCCGCATGGCGGACAAGTCGTGGCTTCCCAGGCCGCACAGGAGCCGATAGGTGCCCGCCAGCTCATCGGTTACCGGACCGAGCGCCTCCTCGACCAGCCGGCGGCCGCGCGCCCAACGGTCTTCCATCAGGTGTTGCGGGATGTCGTTGGGACGGTCGACCGTCGCGATCTGGTCGATCATCAGCTGGTTGCGCCCGATGATGTCGTGCACTCGGACGTAGTTGATGCGGCCCATCGCCTCGATGCGCTCGCGCGCTTGCACGAACGCCGGCGCAAACCGACGCATGTAGCCGACCATGACGACCTTGTCGGCTGCGTCTCGCGCCTTGATGATGGCGGCGGCCTCCTTGGGACTGAGGCACATGGGCTTCTCGACCAGCACGTGCAGCCCACGCTCGAGGGCGGCAACCACGCACTCGGCGTGGTATTCGTCGCTGTTGAGCACGAAGACGCAGTCGAGATCCTCTGCCGCGACCAGATCCGAGGCGTCGGAGTATCGGTGCTCGACGGAGTAGCGGTCGCCCATCTTTTGGAGCAGGCGCGGCGAAATGTCGCAGACAGCGGTGACCTGATAGCGGTCGGCCAAGTTCTGCAGGACGGGCAGGTGGATGACCTGCGCCGCCTCGCCGAGGCCGATGATCCCGACGCGTAGCGTGTCCAATGCCGTCCCCTTCTTTGCTTCGCTCACCGAACCAGCTCCGACAGGTTCGCCATTCGGTCGAGGAAGTGCTGGATGAAACCGTCGACGTCGACGGCAGTGGCGATCTCGCAGTTCTGCTCTGGCGGGTCGTCCGACCACAGCAGGTCGGCGATCGTGACGCCGCGCGTCACCTCACTGCCCGTCTCGACCCTGACGTGAGCCGCTGACCAGGTAATCAGCTCCGGGCGGGACACGGCCGCGACGGCCAGCGGGTCGTGCAGAGCGCAGCTCCCCTGCTCGAGCGGGTCACCTGGCCGAGTGCGCTCGAGGTGAGCGATCCAGCCGCGCGCACAGGCTGCGGCGAACGGACCGAAGTCGCCTCCCGCGCTCTCGAGGGTCGCCGAATGCTCGCGGGTGAAGCGGACCCGACGCGTGACGTCGAGACCGACGAAGCGAAGCGGGGCTCCGCTGGTAAGCACGAGAGCGGCCGCCACCGGATCGCACCAGATGTTGAACTCCCCCGGCATCGCGGCGACATTGGTCTGTTCGAGGAAGACACCACCCATGACCATGATCGACTGAACCTGATCCGCAATTGCCGGCTCGAGGGCGAGCGCGCTGGCCACGTTCGTCAGCGGACCGATCGCGACGATCGTCAGCTCGCCCGGCTCGGCGAGCACGCGTCGTACGAGCGCAGCTGCGGCCACCTCGTCGGGTCGGGCAGCGCCGCCCGAGTGAGGGCGCCGCAGCGATGCGCCGGCGCTCGGCCGAGTCGACTCTCCAGTGACCCCCGGAGTCAGCGATGAGCCGGCACCCTGCACGACTGGAATGTCCGCGCGGCCCAGCCGATCGAGGAGCTCCCTCGACAGCCTGGTCGCGGTGTCGACATCGGTGTTTCCGCCCACCGTCGTCACCATCTCGACGCTGATCTCCGGGTCAGCCACTGCTAGGGCGAGGGCGAACCCGTCGTCGATGTCCGACCCCGGTGCGCCCATAGCGAGGTCGGTGTCGAGGAGGACCCGTCTCACTCCGAGACCGCCGCCACGTCGGCGTCACGCCCTCGGTGGCGGCTCATCGGCTCGCCCACAGCAGGCCCCGCTCGGTCAGCTGCCGAACCTGTGGGACGTCCAGGTCCTCCAGCTTGTGCCCGATCGTCGAGACGAAGACTCGGCCTGCCCCCCACTGCCGGGTCCACACAGCGGGCGCCACCATGTCCGCTCGCCAGGGCGTCGCTGGACCGGACGAGAAGTACGTCGTCGCCAGGACGTCGTTGAGCGCGTCGGTGAGCGTCCAGTACTGCTCGGTGTTCAGGTTCCAGCGGTCGAGGCCCGCGACAATTGGGTGATCGGCCCGATTGGGAACGACCACGACCTCATGGTCGACGAAGTCGCCGGGGTGGGCCGCCCATTGTCCACCGGTGAGGTGCAGGTAGGCAGGCGAGGCGCGGAAGGAGTCCACGATGCCGCCGTGCCATCCCGCCAAGCCGGTGCCAGCGAGCACAGCCTCGGAGAGGCCGCTGACCTGCTCGTCCGTCGCAGTCCCCTGCGTCCAGCACTGCACGACCAGGTCGGTGCGCGCGAGCTCGTCGGAGTCGGAGTACACCTCGAGGGTGTCGTGGACCGAGACGCTGAAACCTTCCTGCACCAGGAACGGGATGAACCTTTCGGTGGCCTCGACGGGGACGTGACCCTCCCATCCACCGCGAACGACCACAGCACGTCTGGGTGCGGCCTCACGCGGTCGGTGCTGCATTGTGGCAAGCCTTCCGATGCGTAGCCGACTGAGGTGGGAACACTATCGTTATGGATCCTCTCGTCGTGCTCCCGTGCCAAGCGCTGCTGTTCGACTGTGACGGGGTGCTGGTCGACTCTCACGGCACGGTCATCCGGTCCTGGACACGCTGGGCTCTGCGCTTTGGGCTCGACCCAGCGGAGGTGACCCCGATGGTGCACGGACGCCGCTCGATCGACACGGTCGCCCTGCTCATTGCGCCCGAACATCGAGCCGAGGCGGTTCGGGTGATCGACGCCTACGAGCTCGAAGACGCCGCAGCTGTCCGTAGCGTCGCTGGAGCCGCAGCTCTCGTGTCGTCAGTGCCAGAGGAGAACTGGGCCGTCGTGACGTCGGGGACCTCGGCCCTGGCACGCGCCCGGCTCGGGGCCGCCGGCATACCGCTTCCCCGAGTTCTGGTCACGGCCGATGGCGTGACGCGCGGCAAACCCGATCCCGAGGGTTATCTTGCCGCGGCACACGAGCTTGGGGTGTCGCCCGGCGACACCCTGGTCCTGGAGGACAGCGTCAGTGGCATCGAGGCCGGGCGACGCGCCGGCGCGGCAGGAGTTGTCGGGGTGGGAGACATGGCGGCAACCGCCGCTGACGTCGTCGTCACCGATCTGCGTTCGCTCGAGTGGTCCGGATCAGGTCTGGCCGTGTTCGGCTCTGGCGAACACAGGTCGGCTACTGAACGAACCAGCGCGCAGTGAGGCTTTCCGCTCGTTGGACGAGCGGCCCACCCTTCGGCGGCTCAGCTCAACGTGTCGGGATCGTCTCCCACCCGGTGGCCGGCGTCGAGGTCGGCGATCCGTCCCTGGTCCTCGTCATCGAGAGTGAGGTCGAACAGGTCCAGGTTGCTCACCATCCGGTCGCGGTTGACCGACTTGGGGATGATGACGTTCCCCAGATCCAGATGCCATCGCAAGATCACCTGTGCCGGGGTCACATCGTGCTTTTTCGCAATGCTCCCGATGACCGGGTCGTCGAGGAAGTCTCCTCCGGTCGCAAGCGGGCTCCAGGCTTCGGTCACGATGCCGTGCTCGCGGTGGAATGCCCTCAGCTCGCCCTGCTGCAGCCAGGGGTGCAGCTCGATCTGGTTGATGGCGGGCACGGTCTCCGTCTCTTCGAACAGCCGCTCCAGGTGAGCCGGCTGGAAGTTGGACACGCCGATCGAGCGGACGCGCCCCTCGGCGTAGATCTCCTCGAACGCCTTCCAGGTGTCGACGTAGAGGTTTCTGGACGGGGCTGGCCAGTGGATCAGGTAGAGGTCGAGGTACTCCAAGCCAAGTCGGTCCATGCTTGCGTCGAAGGCCTGGCGAGCCTGGTCAAAGCCCTGGTCGGCGTTCCAGCACTTGGTGGTCACGAAGAGATCCGAGCGGTCGATACCGGACTCGGAGATCGCCTCGCCCACGGCTGACTCGTTCTCGTAGACCTTCGCTGTGTCGAAGTGCCGGTAGCCGCACTCGAGTGCGGTATGGACGGCGGCCTTCGTTTCCTCCACCGGGATGAGGAATACGCCGAAGCCCACCTGAGGGATCTGGACACCGTTGTTGAAGGTCACCAAGGGGATTGTCGGCATGGCAGAAACGTAACACCGAGAATCTTCTCAGCTCGACCGAGTCACGAGACGGCCCTACGAGACTGCTGGCCGCAACCCTAACCGCCGACGAAGGAGAACCGGACGTCTCGCTCGGAGTTGTCGACGTTGAGGTCGACAAGGCAGATGCTCTGCCAGGTTCCAAGCGCAAGGAGTCCGTCCAGGACAGGAACCGTCGCGTACGGCGGGATCAACGCGGGCATGACGTGCGAGCGGCCATGACCAGGGCTGCCGTGGCGGTGCTGCCACCGGTCGTCGCTCGGCAGTAGCTCGCGCAAGGCTGCCAAGAGGTCTGCGTCGCTGCCAGCTCCCGTCTCTACGATCGCGAGGCCGGCTGTGGCATGCGGGACGAACACGTGCAGCAGACCGTCACCCAGACCCTCAGCGAAGCGCGAGCAGTCGTCGGTGATGTCCAAGACGACGTCTGCGTTACCTGTCCGGTACGTGTGCAGCTCGGTGAGCATCACCCGATTCTGGCACTGGGAGGATTGATCCCGGAAAGATGGAGATCAGCTACGACCCCGACGACGACACGCTGGCTCACGAGACGTACACCGGGACTGTTACGCACTAGCCGTCATTTGCCCTGGCCGGCTGATCGGCAAGGCACAGAGGACGGCGGGTCAGCGCCGACGCTGCATGGAACCGCGCTGCTGGCGCCCTGGAGGGCACGGGCGGTGTAATGCGGTCATGGCTCAGCTGCCATCCGGGACGGTGTCGTTGCTGTTCTCGGACATCGAGGGCTCCACCGCGTTGCTGTCGCGCCTGGGGGCTGCCTACACCGATGCGCTCGACGGTCAGCGGCAGGTGCTGCGCAAAGCCTGGGCTGGCCACGGCGGTATTGAGCTCGGTACCGAGGGCGACAGCTTCTTCGTCGTCTTCGACACTGCCGAGGGAGCGGTAGCCGCGGCGGTTCAAGCACAACGAGACCTCTCGGCATTCGACTGGCCAGGCGGCGAGCGGGTAAGGGTCCGGATGGGCATCCACACCGGCACCCCACAGATCCACGAGGACAGCTACGTGGGCATGGATGTGCACCGAGCCGCTCGCATCGCCGCCGCGGCGCACGGCGGCCAGGTGGTGCTTTCGGAGCCTACGGCCAGGCTCATCGATGACTGCCTGCCCGAGCGGGTAGGTCTGCGCGACTTGGGCAGCCATCAGCTCAAGGACATTCCTCGCCCGGAGCGCCTGTTCCAGCTTGCCATCGACGGTCTGGGCGTCGACTTTCCGCCGTTGAAGACGCTGGGAGCGGCCTCCCGCCTGCCTCGCCCAGCAACACCGCTGGTCGGGCGGGATGGTGAGCTCGCGGAGCTGTCGGCGTTGCTGCGCTCGCCGCAGGTGCGGCTGGTGACCTTGACTGGTCCCGGCGGCACTGGCAAGACGCGCCTTGGCATCGCCTTGGCTCAGAGGCTGGTGGAGCGGTTCCCGGACGGGGTGTACTTCGTGCCCCTGGGATCAGTAACTACTTCAGATGTGATGTGGACCAGCATCGCCGAGGTGCTGGATATGCCGCCCGAAGCGCGCATGCCGCCGGAGTTCTTCGCCCTGGTGAGGCACCGTTCCAGTCTCGTGGTCCTGGACAACTTGGAGCAGATCGAGGCTGCCGACGGTGTGGTCGCCACGCTGATGGACGAGGCACCGCAGATGGTGGTGATCGCCACCTCTCGCCGCCCGCTGCATGTGTCTGCCGAGCACGAGCATCCGGTTCCCCCGCTGAGGCTGCCTCCGCCCGACGGCACCGTCGCAGAAGCCGAGCTGTCCAGCGCGGTGCAGCTGTTCGTCCACCACGCACGAAAAGTGCGCGCCGGCTTTCAACTGACTGCCGGCAATGCAGCCGATGTCATTGAGGTCTGCCGTCAGCTGGACGGGCTGCCGCTGGCCATTGAGCTGGTCGCGGCACGAACCAAGCTGCTCAGCCCGGCAGCGTTACGGGCCCGGCTGGACAAGGCGCTCGACCTGGCCACCGCGAGCAGGCAGGTGCCGTCGCGGCAGAGGACCCTCCGGGACACCATCGCCTGGTCGCACGACCTGCTCGATGCAACTCAGCAAGCGTTCTTTCGCCGCCTCGGCGTGTTCGCGGGAGGAGCTGACCTGGAGGCCATCGCTGCCCTCAACGCTGACCTCCTCGGCGACGCCGACCCCGTCGACTTCGTCGCGGACCTTGTTGACCAGAGCTTGGCCACGGTCGCCGAGGACCACCGAGGTGAACCACGGGTCGGGATGCTGCAGACCGTCCGAACCTATGCCCTGGACCAGCTTCGAGCCGCTGGAGACCTGGACTCGACTCGGCAGTCGCACGCCGAGTACTACTTGAGCGTCGCGGAACGGCTGCATCCGGAACTGGTTGGTCGAGCGGACCAGGTGCTGTCAGCCCGGGAACGGTTCGAAGCGGAACACGACAACCTGCGCGAGGCGTTGACATGGGCCCTGGCTGCCGACGGGGCCAACCGGCCCACCCCGGAACGGGTTACCCTGGGCCTGCGCCTGTGCACACAGATGGAACGCTTCTGGGCCGATAGCGGTTACTCCCGCGAAGGCGTGTCGTGGCTGCAGCGGGCGATCAGCCTGGCCCCCGCCGGCAACAGCCTCGACCTCGCGAGTGGCTTGCATGGCTTGGCTGCTCTGGCGACGGACCAGGGCGACCAGCGCCTAGCCCTCGACTCCATACGAAAGTCCGTTGCCATGCGCCAGCAACTTGGCGGTGACCCCGAGCTGGCGTCCGCGCTGAGATCGTTGGCCTGGGCGGAGATGGAGCACGGTGACCTGGACGCGTCACGCCGCAACCTGGACGAAGCTATCGCCGCGGCGAAGCAAGCGGACGACCAACGCCAGGTGGCCATAGCGCTTTGCGTGCTTGCCGATGTGGAGGCTTACTCGCAGAACTTCAAGCGCGCCATCGAGCTATACGACGCCGCGCAGGAACTGTCCCAGCGTGTGCACGACGACTATGGCGCACTGACGACGCAGCACAACCGCGCTTGCACGCTACGGGAGATGGGACGACTCGCCGACGCCGAACGCGACTTCGCCGACTTGGTGACTCAGGCACTGCGTATCTACAACCCAGCGGGGCTGGTCACCGTCGCAGAGGACTACGCCGCAGTGCTCGCCGAGCTCGGCGAGCACCAGCAGGCGCTCCGACTGCTGGGGGCAGCCGAGGCCATGCGCGAGCGCAACTCCAATCCGCGTCCGCAGTCGCAGGAGGCCGAGATCGGCGAGCCGTTCGCCAAAGTCCGAGCGGCACTATCCGACGACGACTGGAACCACGAGTACCGAGCGGGATACACCCTGGCGATCGCAGATGCACTCACGGAGGCGCAGACGACCACCCAGAGCCGCGGCGGTCGCTGAACGGTCCGCTCGCCCCGGAATCTGGGGCCGTTTGAACCTCTCGATCAGCGAAGCTGCGTCGGGTCGAGCTCGGCAGGTTGGCCGGTACCGAGCCTGCGGTTCAGGAAGCGCGTGAGCGCCCACAAGATGACGCCTACGACGAGCAGAATGCCAGCCACCGTGTACTGCTCGGTGTCGCGTCCAGACAGCGGCGTGACGAGGTACGCACAGGCCAGCGCGCCGATGATGGGGAGGAAGGTCGGTGCCCGGAAGTGGTCGTGCTGGACGTCGTCTCGCCGCAGCACGAGACACGCGATATTGACGACAGTGAAGACGGCCAGCAAGAGCAGCGCCGTGGTCCCGCCCAGGATCGACACCGCGTCGTCGCTGGCATTGCTGACGTAGGTGATGAGGCAGACGGCCAGGGCGGTCGTGAAGAGGATCGACACCCACGGGGTGCGGCGCTCTGGATGCACCTTGCCGAGCTGAGGCGGGAGCACGTGCTGCTTGGCCATCCCATACAGCAAACGGCTTGCCATCAGCATGTTGATCAGGGCCGAGTTGGCCACCGCGATCATCGAGATGAACGGGAAGATCTCGTCCATCGGCAGTCCGGGGGCACCCTCGCGGACGACTTCGAGAAGCGGGGTGTCGCTTGCGGCCAATTTGCCGACCGGCACGATCGCTACCGCCGAGATCGAGATCAAGATGTAGATGATCCCGGTGATCGACAGACCGGTGAGCATGACCCGCGGGAAGATTCGCGAGGGGTCCTTGGTCTCCTCCGCCATGTTGACGGAGTCCTCGAAGCCCACCATCGCGAAGAACGCCAACGAGGTAGCGGTGGTGACCGCCAAGAAGATGCTCTTGTCCTCAGGAGTGTCGAACGCCGTGACAGCACCCCAGTCAGCGTCGCCGCCGACGACCACCCACAGCCCGACCAGGATGACGATCAGCAGACCGGTCAGCTCAATACAGGTCAGGACGACGTTGGCCTTCACGCTCTCGGCCACGCCGCGGTAGTTGATCGCTGCAACCAAAGCCATGAACGCCAGCGCGATCACGAGGATCAGCGTGGTGTTCTCCTCGTCCAGTTTGAACCCTGAGACAAGGTTTGCCGCGAACGCGCGTGACGCAGTGGACGCGGAGGTGATGCCCGAGCTCATAACCGTGAACGTGACCAGGAACGTGATGAAGTGAATCCCGAACGCCTTGTGCGTGTAGAGCGCCGCACCGGCCGCCTGGGGGTACTTGGTCACCAGTTCCAGATAGGAGCAGGCGGTTATCAGCGCGACGATGAAGGCGACGGCGAACGGAGCCCACGCCGCCCCGCCGACCTCGGCCGCGACGTCGCCGGTGAGCGCGTAGACGCCGGTGCCGAGGATGTCACCGATGATGAAGAGCAACAGCAGCTTGGTGCCCATCACCCGCCGAAGAGAAGGCTCCTCGTGGGCGGGGCGTTCTTGGCTGATCGCAGAGCTCATGGCGGCACCTCTCGCAGCACACACGTAGGCAGGCGTTCAGCCTTGACGACGCGGCGGGTGGAATGCAAGACCCCGCGCGGAGGAGTTGCGTTACGCTGCTTGTTGCACATAGTTTGCAATAAGCCACGCTGGTTGTCTGGCTGTCGCGGGGGGGTGTGTGTCCATGGCGTCCGCGACGGCAGTGCGCACGGCGCCGTCACCGCTGGACCGCGTCCGGGCCAGGCTCTCGCCACGAGAGTGGGCGTCGATCGCCGGCATGGCCGCGTTCGTCCTCGCCTTGCACGTCGTGGGCTGGGGAGTGCTCGCCGGCGCTGTCGCCCCCCACCATTACGACCTCGGCGAGGCCGGTGTCTTCGGCCTAGGGCTGGGCCTCACCGCATACACCCTCGGCATGCGGCACGCCTTCGACGCCGACCACATCGCGGCCATCGACAACACGACCCGCAAGCTGATGGCCGAAGGCCAACGACCGGTGTCGGTCGGCTTCTGGTTCTCGTTGGGTCACTCCTCCATCGTCTTCGGGCTAGCGCTACTGCTGTCGCTCGGCGTGAAAGCGCTGGCCGGGCCGGTCGGCAACGAAGCGTCGGCGCTGCAACAGACCACCGGCCTCATCGGTCTCACCGTGTCCGGGGTCTTCCTCTACATCATCGGAATACTCAACCTCGTCGTCCTGCTCGGCATCCTCAAGGTCTTCCGCAATATGCGTCGGGGCGCGTACGACGAGGCGGCGCTCGAGGACCAGCTCAACAACCGAGGCCTGATGAACCGGATCCTGGGCGGGGCCACGAAGGCGGTACGCAAGCCGTGGCACATGTACCCCTTGGGGCTGTTGTTCGGGCTCGGCTTCGACACGGCGACGGAGGTCGGCTTACTCGTCCTCGCGGGTGGCGCGGCGGCGTTCGACCTGCCGTGGTACGCGATCATGGTCCTCCCGATCCTCTTCGCCGCCGGGATGACCCTGCTGGACAGCGTTGATGGCTGCTTCATGAACTTCGCGTACGGCTGGGCGTTTTCGAAGCCCGTGCGCAAGGTCTACTACAACATCACGATCACCGGGCTGTCCGTCGCCGTTGCGCTGATCATCGGGACGATCGAGCTGCTGTCGATCGCCACGGAGAAGCTGGACGTGAGCTCCGGGCCGCTCGCGGCGATCGCTGGCCTGGATCTCAACTACGTCGGGTACGGCATCGTGGCGCTGTTCGTACTCACCTGGGTGGTTGCCATGGCGGTGTGGCGTTTCGCGCGCATCGAGCAGAAGTGGTCGGCCCACCTCGAGTCGAGCGGCGACTAGGGTCACAGGAGCCGGGCAGACCTGATTTGGCGAAAACAGTGGCATCGCGGCTCGGTTGCGAGGATGCTCCTTAGCAACCGTGCGGGCCGGTCCTCGGCGACGTGCGTCCACAACCAGTCGACGTGAAGGGGTGCGCCATGGCAAGCAAGAACAAGGGCGGACGCGAGGTGCGCAAGGCCAAGAAGGACAAGAAGGTCAAGGGTGTGACCCCGAGCAGCAGTGCCATCCCGCCAAGCACCAGCAGCACGAAGAACCAGCCGTCGAAGACCGGCTGACCCGCTCGTCCGAGGGGCTACCAGGACGGGCGCGCGTGCGTGGGGTACACGCGCCGGCTCGGTAGCCTCGCCACGATGAGTACCCCACCTGTGCGCCCGCCTCGGCTGCGCGCAGGCGACCGGGTGGCGGCAGTCACGTTGTCCTGGGGAGGTCCCGGCCGTTTCCCCGCGCGTTACGCAGCCGGCAAGCAGCAGCTGGAGAAGGCGTTCGGCGTCGAGGTGGTCGAGATGGCGCACACGCTCGCCGAGCCGGCCGCCGTGGCAAAGGACCCGCAAGGTCGAGCCGAGGACTTGATGACGGCGTTCACGGACCCATCGGTCGCAGGCATCGTGTCCACGATTGGTGGCGACGACTCCATCCGGCTGCTCCCCTATCTGGACCTCGATGTGATCGCCGCGAACCCCAAGGTCTTCCTCGGCTTCTCCGACACCACCATCACGCACATGGCCTGTCACGCCGCCGGCGTCGTCAGCTACTACGGGCCTTCGATCCTGGCCGGCTTCGGCGAGAACACCGGCATCCCGCCGTACGCGGAGCGTGGCGTGCGCTCGACGTTGTTCGACCCCGAGCCGTCGCTGCGTTGGCCAGAGAACACTGAGGGCTGGATGGTCGAGGAGCTCGACTGGGCAGACCCGGCCAACCAGTCCATAGCTCGGCAGCGCAACCCGTCCACGGGGTGGCGCTGGCTGAACGGGAGCGGCGTGGTGGAGGGTCCGCTCGTCGTGGGCTGTCTGGAGGTGCTCGACTGGCTGCGGGGAACGCGCTGGTGGCCGGAGCTGGACGGACGGGTGCTGGCGGTCGAGACGTCAGAGGAGGCGCCGCCGCCCGAGGCGCTGACCTACTTCCTGCGGACGCTCGCGGCCACCGGAGCTCTGCAACGCCTGGCCGGGCTGCTGGTCGGTCGTCCCGGTGGCGCACAGCTCCCCCTCGCCGATCACCGGCGCTACGACGAGGCTGTGCTGGCCGTCGTGCGTGACGAGCAACGCCTGGACCTGCCGGTCGTCGCCGGCATGGACTTCGGCCACACCGACCCGGTCTGGACGTTGCCGATCGGCCTGCCGGTCCGTGTCGACGTCGACGGGCGGTCGGTCAGCTTCCCCGTGCCCGCGACGGCGTAGCCGAGCAGCAAGTGGTGAACGTGCCCGCCCGCCGGCTGGGACTACGCGGCAAGGTCGGCGACTTCGGAGCCGGCCGGGCCGCCGATGCGATGCGAGCGGTTCCTCGCCGTGGTTTCCTCCCCGAGGCAGAGCGCGACCGCGCCGACGTCGACGCCCCCATCGCGCTCGGACCTGGCCAGACGAACTCCCAGCCCACCACGGTCTTTCGGATGCTCGAGCTCCTCGACGTCCCCGCTGCCAGCCGGGTGCTGGACGTCGGCGCAGGTTCTGGTTGGACGACAGCGCTGCTGGCTCATCTCGTCGGTCCCGGGGGCCAGGTCATCGGGGTAGAGCTGGACGCCGAGCTGGCGGCCTGGGGAGCCGGCAACGTCAGCGCTCACGGGTTCTCATGGGCAGACGTGCTTCCGGCGTCGGATGGTGTGCTCGGCTGGCCAGGCGCAGCACCATATGACCGCATCCTCGTCAGTGCGGAGGCGAGTCAGCTCCCCCAGCAGCTCGTGGACCAGCTCGCTCCGCACGGCGCCATGGTGCTGCCCGTACGCCGCAAGCTCCTGCTGGTGCGCAAACGCGGGGACGGCGAGCTCGACGTCACCAAGCACGGCACGTACTTGTTCGTTCCGCTGCGCTAACCCTGCCACGCCAATGCCCGTCCGCGAGTCGCGCAAAGTGGCCCAATCCCGTCGCTCAGACCGGCCAGTTCGCGCCACTCACCGCACCAGGCGAGCCAGCTCGCGCCACTCTCCGCGGCGATCCCGGCTGTTTGATCCGACGCTCGGGGCAACCTTGGCATTGGCTGCTGCCGGCGAGTACCCACCTGCAACATGTGCCTGGCTCGCTGGCTGCTACCCGCTGAGGCTGCGCTGCCAGCTCACTGCGTTGGCTGCCAAGAAGTCCAGGGTGGCCAGCCACTGACGCCCCCGCGTGTCGCGCCATACGTCAGCCCAGCCCGGCTGGCCCTGGTCACCGCCCCAGGACTTCGCCGTCTCGTACAGTGACCGGACGCGTTGTGCGATCACGTCGACGAAGCCACCACGGTCGTCGAGCCCGTACGCGTCGACGAACAACCGCAGCCGATGACCCCGGTCCGGTGGTGCGACGGCGCGAGCGGCGAAGTACTCATCGTCGTAGAGCGGCACCGAGCGGTATGCCGCATAGGCCAGGTCCCAGCGTTCGTCGCCCGGCCCGGCGAGGTCCCAGTCGATCAATGCGACCGCACGGGCGCCCGAGAACACCGTGTTGACCGGTCCCAGGTCGTTGTGGCAGACGATCGGTCCCTCGACCGGCGCGCCCACGAGCACTTGGAGCCCGGCCGGGGCGGCGAAGCCACGGACCGCCTCGTGGTAGCCCCGGATGAGCTGCGCGGAACTGACCAGTCGGTCGTCCGGCTCACCGGAGGATCGGCCAGCGTCGCCTTTCACCCATGTCAGCTTGTGCCGGCCGTCCCGGTCGAAGCCGAGCGACCGAGGCGCGCCGTGAAACCCGACGCCGTGCGAAGTGGGTCAGCAAGGCGTGCACTGCCTGGTTCCACGGCTGGTCGGGACGCCAAAGCGCATCACCATCGCGCTCGATCGGAGTCAGCCCCATGGCGGGGCATTCTGCCGAGCGGCACCGACCTGCCCGGGCCGGCGCGGGCGAGAGCCAAGGACCGTATCTACCCCACTCACAGCCGATGCAGGGTCAAGTCTTCGAGCGCACCGTCTCGCGCGGTGGCGGTCAGGTAGGTGCGATGCGGTTGAGCGCGGCGGTCGGTTGGCGAGCCCGGGTTCAGCAGACGCAGGCCGTTTTCCGCGGTGGAGTCCCACGGGATGTGGCTGTGCCCGAACACGAGGACGTCAA
>DATHBP010000045.1:0-1898 GCA_035296085.1 Nocardioidaceae bacterium
ATGTACGCCGCGAAGGCGCAGGGCAAGGGCCGCTGTGCTGTCTACGCCGCGGAGCTCGCCGTCGCGAACCTCGGCCGGCTCCAGCTCAAGGACGACCTCAGCCAGGCGTTGCGCAACGGCGAGCTGGCCGTGAAGTACCAGCCCATCATCGACCTCGAGAGCGGTCTGATGATCGGCGTGGAGGCGCTGCTGCGATGGAACCACCCCACCCAAGGCTCAATCCCTAGGCACGTGTTCGTACCGCTGGCCGAAGCCACCGGCGACATCGTGCCCATCGGGCGGTGGGTGCTCGCGCAGGCGTGCGCAGAGGCTGGCCGGTGGCAGCAGCAGCGGAGCGCGGGGGAGCCCGTTCTCCAGCTTGCGGTCAACGTCTCGGGGCGCCAGCTGAGCGACCCTCAGCTGATTCCCGCGATTCGCGACGCGCTAGCGACCGCCAGCCTGTCGCCGGACCTGCTCATCCTCGAGATCACCGAGAGCGTTCTGCTCGACGCCGATACGACGCTCACTCCCTTGCTGGCGTTGAAGGAGCTGGGCGTACGCCTCGCCATCGACGACTTCGGGACCGGTCACTCCGCGCTCAGTCGGCTGCGCGGATATCCCATCGACACCCTGAAGGTCGACCAGTCCTTCGTCGAGGCACTCACGCCTGAGGCACAAGTGCCGGACGTCCTGATCACCGCCATTCTGGCTCTAGGCCAAGGGCTCGGGATGACCGTCATCGCCGAGGGAGTCGAGACCGAAGGCCAACTGAGCGCGCTGCGCGCCCTTGGCTGCCGGCACGCACAGGGGTTCTTGTTCGCCCGTCCCGCCGAACCCGACGTGATCGGCGAGCTCCTGCGCACCGGCATCGCCCTCACCGACCCGGTCACCACCTCAGCGCTCTGAACGAGCCGGCGCGCCGACGGCTCCGCTGGTGTCGATACCGTCGATGGCGTGGATGCATTGCCGCCCGGCTGGGAGACCGACCTCGCCGTCCTGGCACTCAGTGGCTCCGTCATCACCGATCACGGCGACCATCTGGTCATCCGCACGCCGGCCAACCCCGACTACCACTGGGGCAACTTCGTGTTCGTCAGCGACGAAGAGGCCGTGAACGACGCGCGACGGTGGGTCCATACCTTCCACGCTGCCGTACCAGCCGCCAGCTGGGTCGCCATCGGGCTGGTCCGCATGCCCGAGGACACAGCCGCCTGGATCGGCCAAGAGGTTGATCTGGAGCTGGACGAGGTGCTGACCACCGCAACGCTCCCCCGCCAGACGCCGCTGTCGGTTGGCTACACCGTTCGTCGCCTCGACGGCGCTGACTGGGCCCAGGTCGTCGACCGCGAGGTGGCCGACAACGACCGGACCGGTGAGCACGACGCACCTTCCTTCGCCGAGTTCGCCGCCAGGCGTACGGCGGCTCAGCGTGAGCTTTCCGAGCGTGACGATGGTGCCTTCTTCGGAGCGTTCGCGGGCGAGTCGCTGGTCGCCAGCCTGGGGATCGTGCGTTGCGGCACGACAGCGCGCTACCAGAGCGTTGGGACCGATGAGCAGCATCGGCGGCGTGGCCTGGCCGCCCATCTCCTGGGTGTGGCCGCGCGCTGGTCGAGCACGTACGGCTGCGCCCGATGGGTCATCGTCACGGAATCCACCAACCCGGCCGGCCGCGTCTACCGCAGCGTCGGGTTCTCTCCCGACGTCGGCAACGCTCAGGCCTATCGCAAGGACGCGCCGTCGAGCTGAGTCGTCGGACCAGAGGCGATGAGTTCTCGCAACGTGGTGGGTCTTACCAACGACACAGCCGCAGCGGCACCGTTGCGCCAACGAGAGGGTCCAGCCATGCAACAGAAGATCATCCCGAACCTGTGGTTCGACAACAATGCCGAGGAAGCGGCGAACTTCTATCTCACCGTCTT
>DATHBP010000046.1:0-12861 GCA_035296085.1 Nocardioidaceae bacterium
CCGCCCTCGTGCGGCACTTCACGGAGCTGCCTTCTGAGCTACCGGCGATCGTTGCCCAGCAGGGCGCGTTCGTCGTCGGGAACGCGGAGACCGACTTCGAGCGTGCGATAGCGCTGCAGGACTGGTTCCGTTCCACCGGCGGGTTCACCTACTCCACCAAGCGCGCCGCCGGAAACGGCACCGAGGCGCTGACGGAGTTCCTGTTCCGCGACAAGACCGGCTACTGCGAGCAGTTCGCCGCTGCCATGGCGGTGCTGGCCCGGACGATGGGCATTCCCGCCCGCGTCGCGGTCGGCTTCCTCCACCCGGACAAGGTGGGCAAGAACCGGTTCGTGTTCAGCAGCCATGACCTGCACACCTGGCCCGAGCTGTACTTCCAAGGCGTCGGTTGGGTGCGCTTCGAGCCGACGCCCGCCGCGCGCAGCGGCTCGGTGCCTCCCTACACCAGCGGCGCCAGCGTCAACACCCTGCCGGACCCCGACAGCATCCTGCCCGACTCGAACGACAGAGCTCCCGACGTGCCGGACAACCCACGTGGCAACCTGGCCGACGCCCCGAGCGGTAACGTCGGCGCCGCGACGGAGTCGTCCTCCTCGGGCCTGCGGTGGGGCGGGTGGGCGTTGCTGAGCCTCGCAGTGCTGCTGGTGCCGGCGGTCTCGCGGCTCGGTGTGCGGGCCTGGCGCTGGCGCAGGGCTGGCAGCGTCGGGAACAGCCAGGCGGAGGCAGCGTGGGCAGAGCTGCGTGACAGCGCACGCGACCTCGGGCTTGCCTGGGGGGGTTCGCTCACGCCCCGAGGCACCGCACGTGGCTTGGCGCCGCGACTGACGGGACGCTCCGAGGCAGCGGCGGCGCTGTCGCGTCTGGTCGCCTTCGTTGAACGGTCCCGATATGCCCGCGACCCGGGCGACACCCCCAATGCCCGCAGCGATGTCAAGGCTGTGGTCGCCGCCCTGAGCGCCGGTGCGAGTCGACGCGCTCGGCTGCGCGCACACGCTGCCCCGGCTTCGCTGCTGACGAATCTGTCCGCCGGCTGGCTCGCGCGGCGGGCACGATCCGGGAACGGCCACCCCGGCACCACCGCCGGCCCCGACTTTGTCGGCGGGGTCTAGAAGCCCGACTCGCGTCGCCGGCGCCAGCGTTCTTCGAGCCGATCCATGAAGCCCGTGGAACCGCGGCCCGGGCGCGAGCTGCTCGTCGCGCGAGCGCGGCGAGGGCTCGCGCCCGCCGAATGCGGACTCTCGGGCTCCGCCACCCGTCGCCAGTAGGTGAGAGCCACATAGGCAGAGGCCAACATCACGACGAAGCCGACCACGCTGACCAGGGTGCGCGGCAGGATCACACCCGCCATCAGCAACGCCACACCCACCACGAAGCCGACGGTGCCGAGGGCGGCGCGACGACGGTTGTGGGAGCGAAGGCTGGTGCCTCTGAGCGCGGAGGCGAACTTCGGGTACTCGTCGGCGAGGGCTCGTTCCATCTGCTCGAGCAGACGCTGCTCGTCCTCTGAGAGCGGCACCGTCCAACCTCCCGCCCACGCTGGCGACGTAGAAAGAAGCCAGTCTAGGCGCGGGTCGTTCAGCGGGAAACCCGTGCTGTGCATCAACGGCCGAAGGGCACCGGCGACGCCGCGGGCGGCGCAGCCGTTACACTTCGTCGGTGAACCGGCTCCCGGCCCTGGTTGGCTTCCTCGCCCTCGTCGTGAGCGCGTCCACGCTGGTCACACCAGCGCACGCCGGACCACCCGACTCCTCCTCGTCGAGTGCCGCCGTGGCCGGGGGGCGACAGTGGAGCATGCTCGACCGGTTCGCGCGCGAAGCTGGGCGGGAAGGCGACGCCGACTCGGGCACGTACTACCCCACCATCGAGCACATCCGCGAGCTGCAGTACCGGCTGCGCTGGGCGGGGGTCTACACCGGACCGGTCACCGGCTACTTCGGCGGCCTGACACGGGAAGCGGTGAAGCGGTTTCAGACTCGGGCCCGCCTCCCGGTCACCGGGGTGGCCACCCACGCAACCTGGGAGCGGTTGATCCCACGCACCCTGCGAGGCAAGGCGGCCATCCGGCCGCAGTGCCGCGGCGAGGGGTGGAACCTCTGCTATGACCGGGCCCGCCATCAGGTGACGCTGTGGCGGGCGGGCAGCTTGTGGAACGCCTGGCTGGTCCGCGGCGGTCGCCGCGGCTTGGAGACTCGAACCGGCATCTTCGGTGTCTACTGGCGGGACCGGGACCACATCAGCGGGCTGTACGGAACGCCGATGCCCTACAGCCAGTTCTTCTTCCGCGGCCAGGCTTTCCATGGCTCGCCCTTTATGGTCGACCCGTTCGTCGGCCACAGCCACGGCTGCGTCAACATGTACATCGAAGACTCCCGCCAGCTGTGGAAGCTCACGGCCGGCAAGCGGGTTGACGTGCGAATCTATGGGGCCTGGGACTAGCGCAGCATCCCCGCTGGCGTCGACTGACCTCGGCTCAGCCGGCGTCGAGCAGGCGAGCCGGAGTGACGGCATCCCGGCCAAATCTGCGGACGGCCTTGTCCACCGCGCGCTCGGCTTCGGACCAGCCGCTCTCCCGGGCGTCGAGCTCGAGCTGGCGATGCGCGGTGCATGCCTCCACCAGCCCTTCGAGCCGTACGCCCACCAGCCGGATCCGCGCTCGCTGGAGGCCAAGCGCCGCATAGAGCTGGGTCGCGGTGGTGTAGATCTCCGCCGTCACATCGGTCGGGTCACGCAACGTCCGTGAGCGGGTGATCGTGGTGAAGTCGGCGAAGCGCACCTTGATCGTGACCGTGCGTCCGGCTACCCCGGCGGCACGCAGCCGGGCGCCCACCTTCGTGGAGAGCCGAAGTAGCTCGCGGAGCACCACAGCGGGGTCGTCGGTGTCCCGGCCGAACGTCTCGTCAGATCCCACGCTGCGCTCGGGCTCGTCGGGACCTCGTCGCGACAGAACTGCCCGGTCGTCGACGCCCCAAGCCAGCGCGTGCAACGACGTCGCGAGCGCCGTGCCGAGTGCCCGGCGCAATGTAGGCAGCGGGGTGTGCGCGAGGTCGGCCACCGAATAGAGGCCCAGCCGGTGCAGCGCCGCCGCGGTCTTCTCCCCCACCCCCCACAGCTCCTCGACGGGAAGCGGATGCAAGAACGCCGTCGTGCCGTTGCGGGGAACCACGACGACCCCGTCGGGTTTCGCAGCTCGGGAGGCCAGCTTGGCGACATGCTTGCTGGCCGCGACCCCCACTGAACAGCAGATCCCTTGCTCGTCGACGATGCGGGCACGCAGGTGCTCGGCCACCTCGCGCGGCGAGCCGAGCCGGCGACGAGCACCGCTGACGTCGAGGAACGCCTCGTCGAGCGAGAGCACCTCGACCAGCGGGGTGACGCTGCGAAAGATCTCCATGACCGCCGCCGACACCGCACTGAAGCTGGCGAAGTCGGGCGCGAGCACGCTGGCGTGCGGACACAGCCGGCGGGCCCGGGTCATCGGCATCGCCGAGCGGACGCCGCACAGCCTTGCCGGGTAGCTGGCAGACAGGACCACCCCCCGCTGCCCCCCGCCTACGATGACTGCGCGGTTGTGCAGCTCGGGCCGGTCACGCACGGCCACCGAGGCATAGAACGCATCCATGTCGGCATGCAGGATGGGACAGTCGGCATCGTCTGGGGCGCTGAGCGCGGTCACTGCCCGGAGCTCCCCGGACTGGCGTGCCACAGCTTGCGTGGCGCGCTCTTGGCGTCCTCACCGGCCGGGCGGATGTCGGCGTAGGGCGACTGGCGGAACCCACTGGGGTGGACCAGCACGCGTCGCCGGCCCATCCCACCCGCCGTGGCTCCTCCGCCGGCGTCGCTCTCCCCCGGCGCGACGAAAGCCGGTGGGGCCATCACCGGCCGGGTCGACCGGCTCTCGGCGGCACCGTGCACCGCCTGCTCACCTGTCTCTACCCCGAAGCCGGCCGGCAGTCGCTGCATCGTCTCGCGAACGGCCGCTAGTCCCTGCGCGCTCCAGACCTGATGGAGCTCGGGCAGACCCCAGCACCCCGTGGCGCGCACGGAGACACCCCGGGGACCGGTTCGGCGAAGCTCACCACGCACCACCAGCAGCCAGGAATGGAACAGCGTGGACGCGTACGGGCCTTGCGCGTCTTCGAAGAACGTCGCATCGACCGGGCCGGTGGCGTCATCGAGCGTGAGGAAGACGACACGCCGTCCCGACCTGACCGGTGGAGTCTGGGTGGCTACCTTGACTCCGGCCACCAACAGCTCCGACCGGCTGCGACGAGCCAGCAGGTCGCCGGCGCGGGTCACTCCCAAGGCGTCGAGGAGCGGAGTGTAGAAATCCACGACATGCCGGCTTACGTCGAGGCCGAGGATCTCCAGCTCGGCGCGCACCCGCTCGGCCCCGGTCATCTCCGGCAGCCCGCTGGCCTCGGCCTCTCCGGGTGCGTCGCCGAGGTCGAAGGCGAGCTGGACGGAGCTCACCGGCACTACCGGCCGGGGGGCGACCGACTGGGCGGCTGCGCGCTCGCGCACGCTCAGGGCGGTGCCGGACTGCTCGCCCGCTGGTGCGGGTGTGCGGCGGCGGACGGCGGGCGTGGCGCGCTCGGCTGCGCGGCTCCACCGGTCGAGCTCGAGGACCTGCAGCAACAGGTCGCGCCGGGTCACCGTGCCCCGCCGGCGCACCGGCACCGGCGAACCGATCCCGTAGAGGGAGTCGAAGGCGCCGGCCAAGACCAGCCGTTCGGTGACCGGTCGAGACACCCGGGCGCGGTGCCAGAAGTCGGTGAGCGAGTGGTAGGGACGCCCAGCCACGATGCGCTCCACCTCGACGTCGAGGATGCCCTTCACCTCGGAGAGCGAGAGCCGGATGCCGTAGGCCCGGCCGTCGGGCAGCCCCGGCGCAGGCCGTTGGCGCGGCGGTTGCCCCAGCACCTCCGGCGGCGGTTCGTCGTAGGCCCCCACCTTCTCGACTCGATAGACAGCCTCGGAGGCGTTGACGTCGAGCGCGAGCACGGCGATCCCGAGCTGGCGGGCGTCGTCGAGGATCAGCCGCTTGGGATACATCCCCGGATCGTGGGTGAGCACCCCGGCCAGGAACGCGGCCGGATGGTGGGCCTTCAGCCATGCGGACTGGTAGGTGGGTAAGGCGAACGCGGCGGCGTGTGCCTTGCAGAAGCCGAACGACGCGAACGCCTCGAGCACGCCCCACACTGCCCGCACGGTTGCCTCGTCGTATCCCCGGCCCAGCGCCCGGGGGAAGAACCACACCCGCACGTCTTCCTTCCCGGCGTGGTCGCCGAGAGCACGACGTGCCTCGTCGGCCTCGGCCAGCGAGCAGCCGGTGAGGATCGCGATGATCTCGAGCACCTGCTCGTGGAACACCACGACCCCACCGGTGTCTTCGAGGAACGGCACGAGGTCGGGATGGAGGTACTGCGGGACGTCCCAGCCTTGCCTTGCCCGCAGGAACGGCGTGACCATGTCGCTCTTGACCGGCCCGGGCCGAAACAGCGAGATGTCGATGACGATGTCGTCGAAGGTCTCTGGGCCGAACTTGCCCACCAGCTCGCGCTGGCCCGGTGACTCGATCTGGAAGCAGCCGAGCGTCTTCGCCTGTTTGATCAGCTCGAACGTCGCCGGATCGTCGAACGGCACCTGGCTGCGGTCGTCGAGGTCGACCTCCACTTCGTCGACGCGGGCGATCTCGGTGACCGCATGCGCCATCGCCGACTGCATGCGGATGCCGAGCACGTCGAGCTTGAGCAAGCCGAGGTCCTCGACGTCGTCCTTGTCGAACTGGCTCATCGGGAATCCTGCGTAGCTCGCCTCCACCGGCGTCCGGTCGAGCAGCGTCGCATCGGAGAGCAGCACGCCGCACGGGTGCAACGCGATGTGGCGCGGTAGCCCGTCGAGCTTCTCGGCAAGGCGGAACAGCAGGTCGAGCCGCTGCTCGCCGAGCCCGGAGGCACGTAGCTCGGGCAGCTCGCGCAGCGCGGCCCGGGCGTCCTTGGCACGGATGTGCGGGAAGGCCTTGGCGATCGCGTCGATCTCACCGACAGGCATGCCCAGTGCGGCGCCGACGTCGCGGATCGCGTGCCGAACCCGGTAGGTCTCCATCATCGACACACACGTGCAGCGCTCGGTGCCGTAACGGTCGAGGATGAGCTCATAGACCTCGGTACGGCGAGCGGACTCGACGTCGATGTCGATGTCGGGAAGGGCCTGGCGAAGCGGGGAGAGGAACCTCTCCATCCGCAACCGATGGCGGATCGGGTCGACTCCGGAGACCTCGAGCAGGTAGTTGACGATGCTGCCGGCACCCGAGCCGCGAGCCGCGCACCGGACCTGGGAGGCGCGGATCAGGTCACAGACGTCGGCGACGGTGATGAAGTAGGACGCATACCCGAGCTGGGCGATGACGGCAAGCTCGTCGTCGAGCCGGTCGAGTACCTCTCGCCCCGCCGATGCATAGCGGCGACCGATGCCGGCGAGGCAGCGAGCGCGCAGCAACCCGTCAGCATCGCCTGCGTCCACCGCCTCCCCGCGCAGGTCGGGAAAGTGCACCTCGCCCAGCCCGAGGTCGTTTCGCGGGTCGACCGCACACCGCTCGGCAACGGTCCGGGTGTGCGCCAGCAGCCGCGAGCTCTCGCGCGGGTCGAGCCCGGCCAGCCGGCACACTTCTTCGGCGACTTCGGCCATCTGCTTGCCCGACTTCAAGAACCCCTCGGCGTTGCCCCGCTCGACATGGCGGGCGTCGAGGGGCACGAGGCGGCGTACGGCATCGAGCACGTCGACGGTGGGCGCGTCGAGCTGGTCGGCGTAGCGGACCTGGTTGGTCAGCACCATCCCCAGCCGCTCAGCCCGGGCCAGCGTGACCAGCCGGGCAGCGAAAGCGCTCGAGCCTGGCCCATCGCCGGCCCCTCGGTGCGAGGCAACCTCGACGAGCAGGTCGGAGCTGCCGACAACCTCGCGCCAGTGCCGGGCCACCGCGCGTGCCAGGTCCGTCCGGCGCACGGTGAGCGCTCGACCCACCTCGGATGCAGGGCCGAGCAGCACGAGGACGTCCTTGCCGGCGGTGTGCTCGGCGACCAGGTCGAGGGTGGACACCGGGGCTCCGCGCTCGCCCCGCAGGTGGGTGGCCGAGACCAGCCGGCACAGCGCCGCCCAACCTTGTTTGCTCTGGGCCAGCAGGCTGACCCGCGGCAGCCAGGGGTCGCGGTAGCTGCCTCCCCGCGCCGGGGTAGTCCGAGCCGGCGCCGCGGGGCGGCGCTCAGCCCGGCTGCATGGAGCCAGCAGCCCAGAGGGTTCGACCGCGAGGTCGACACCCAGCACCGGACGGACGCCGGCGGACAGGCACGCTTTCGCGAACCGCACCGCTCCGTACAGCCCATCGCGGTCGGTCAGCGCAAGGGTGTCCATGCCGTGGTCGACGGCTCGCTCGACCAGCGCCGCAGGAGAGGACGCCCCATAGCGCAGGGAGTACCCCGAAGCGACGTGCAGATGGACGAAGGGGTCAGCGGACATGGCACCCGCTCAGTCGAGCACGTGCACGAGTCGCCATTGCCCGCCCTGCCAGTCGAAGGCGAGGTCGAAGATGCCGCGCCAGCCTGGCCCTCGACCGGCTTCCACCCGCCACATCTCCCGCTCTGCCAGCAACTCGGGGGCCAGCAACTCGGGGGCCGACGGTCCACGCTGTGCCCGGCCGGCATCCAGCCCCAGCAACGAGCGCACCGGCGCCTGCTCCCACCACGTTCCGGTCTCGATCCAGTGGCCCACCACTTCGCGGACGACCCAGAGCCGTTCGCGCCATACGAACTGCTCAGGTGCCTCGATGTCCCCGACTCTGCCCCGCCGCACTTCCACCGGGTCGTCGTAGCGGCGCATCCCAACCTCCTTGGGGCCCTAGCCTCCTTGGGCTTCGCCCAGCATCCGCTCCGGCGGGGAGGGGGGTCGAAGCCGTCCCCGTCGGTAGCGGATGCATACTCGGCAGAGCCGCAAACCCTGGCGAGCATTCGAACACATGTTCGATACCTACACAGTAGACTGGCTTCCGGACAGCGTCAACCGGGGTGAGAAATCTAGTCACTTTTCGTAATTGAGTAGTTACTCTAAGGCATAATAGCGGTATGCGGATCGTCGGTTCATCGTCCGCACCGCCCCCACGCTCACGGCCGGTGCGCTACCGCGAGCTGTTCGCCAACCGCGAGTTCGCCACCCTGTGGGTCGCCGACGTCCTCTCCGAGATCGGCTCCCAGGTCGCCCGGATAGCCATTGCCGCCCTGGTCTTCGCCCGAACCGAGTCCGCGGGCCTCACCGCCGCGGCCTTCGCCATCACCTACCTGCCCCATCTTCTCGGCGGGGCCGTCCTTGCCTCGCTGGCCGACCGCTGGCCACGGCGCGAGATGCTCATCGGAGCCGACGTGGCCCGAGCGGTTCTCACGGTGTCGATCCTGATCCCCGGCATGCCACTGCTGGCGGCGTTGGGGCTCATCTTCCTCGTCGAGCTCATCCGCATACCCTTCGGCGCCGCGCGGCTGGCCACTCTCGCCGATGTACTCGACGACGACCAGTTCGCTGCGGGCAACGGACTTGTCGCCGCCACCCAGCAGATCCTGCTCGTCGCCGGATTCGCCGGTGGTGGCGTTCTCGTCGCGTTGATCGGGCCCCGCAACGCACTGGGCGTCGACGCGCTCACCTACCTCTTGTCTGCACTTGCCTTGCTGGGCCTGCGCCGGCGCCCTGCCCCGATGGCCGACAAGGAGCAGCCTCAGGGCCTGTGGCGCGACACCGCCGAGGGGCTGCGCATCGTCCGCGAGACACCCGACATGGTGCGCAACATCGTTTTGCTGCTGCTCGGGCCTGCGGTGCTGAACGTCACGATTGCTCTGGCCGTCCCCTATGCGTACTACCTCGGTGGCGGCACCGCCTTGGCCGGAGCGATGATGGCGGCCGCACCACTGGGCAGCTCGGTGGGACTGATGCTGGTCGGCCGGCTCTCAGCCCCTAGGAGGATCGCGCTCGCGGGCCCCTCGGTCATCTGCCTCGGCCTCGCGGTCGCCGCCACCGGACTCAGCGACCACGCCGTGGTCATCGTCGCCATGTTGCTCGTCGCCGGACTGACGATGGGCTACCTCACCGCTGTGCAGGCAGCCATCGCTACGGCCACGCCCGCTCACGCCCGTGGCCGGGTCTTCGGGCTCGCCAACACCGGGATGCAGCTGGGCCAAGGCGCGTCGGTCGTCCTCGCAGGCCTACTGGCCGCCTTCCTGCCCTTGCAGACCACCCTGGTCATCGCCGGGCTCACCGGGGTCGCCCTGGCCACCGGCACCGTGCTGCGCCCTCGTCGACGCGCTCCGGCGCAGATGGCCGAGCCCTCCCCCGCCTCCTAGCCCGCCGGGAGGAGCACCACGTCGGCGGCGCGAACGGTGCGGAGGAGTGTCGTCACCGAGCCGGGCGCCGCGGTCAACGCACCCCGGCCGGCAGAGCGGCCCGCAACGCACGGGCGATCGTGTCCATGTCGGCGGCAGGCACCTGCCGGTCCGGCGGCGCTCCGAGCATCGCGAAGATCCGCGGCCCCCGGAGCTCGGCCGGTTGGTCCGCCATGCGCGGCACGACATGGAAGTGCACGTGCTCGAATCCGTCGGCCTCGGCGAGCAGCATGACGTAGGTCTTCACACACCCGGTGACGGCTCGCAAGGCCGCACTGAGGTCCCGCAGCAAGGGTCCGAGCTCGGTGACTTCCTTCGGTGCCAGCTCGTCGAGCGCAGTGACGTGTCGCGCAGGAACCAGCACCAGCCAGCCGGGGAGCGCGGAGTCGAACGCGTGCGCCGCGCGCCAGTGCGCGGTCCGGGCCACCCGATCACGAGGCGGCAGATCCGCCGCGTCGTTGTCGCGACACGACAGGCACACCGGTTCGGCGCGTTCGGGCACGGCCATCGCGCGGAGCGTAGACCACCTGCGGCGCGCGGGACGCTAAGAGGGCCGTTTCCTGAGCTCGCTCTCTACTGTTGCGCCATGGACGTCTTGCCGCTCGTCTTCAGCAGTGGCTGGGCCAGTGGCGTCAACGCGTACGCGGTGGTCCTGGTGATGGGCCTGTTCGGCCGGTTCGCCGGGGTGGACGCCGTCCCGCCGGCGCTGACCCAGGTGGACGTGCTGCTCGCCGCCGGTGTGATGTACGGCGTCGAGTTCGTCACGGACAAGGTGCCCTATCTCGACTCCGCATGGGACACCGTCTCGACCGCTATCCGACCGACCGTTGGTGCCATCCTCGGCGTCCTCATCGCCGGGGAGGCGGGCAGCCTGAACCAGGCGGTCTACGGGGTCGTCGGCGGTGGGACCGCCTTGGCTTCGCATCTGGTCAAGGGCAGCATCCGGCTGGCGGTCAACAGCTCCCCCGAGCCTGTCACCAACAGTGTCGTGAGCGTGGCCGAGGACTTCAGCGTCGCCGGCGTCATCTCGCTCGCGCTCTACCACCCATGGGTCGCACTCGGGGTCTCCGCGGTGCTGCTCGTCCTCGGCATCATCGTCGTCTTCGTGCTGCTGCGCTACGTGCGCCGCGGCTGGCAGCGCTGGAAAGGCCGGCGGCCTGCCAACCCGGCCCCTGGCTGATGGACATGCGGGAGTGGACGGCATTTCTCGCCGAGCCGCTGCGCGACCGCCCGGTTATCGTGGCGTTCGACCCGCTGGCGGGGATGACCCGCAAGGTGGCGAACCTGCGCGAGTGGGGTGCCCGACGTCCGCTGCTCATCGCGCGCGGACTCGGCACCGGTCCACTTCCGACGGCAGACGACGCCGAGATGCTCGTACTCGACGCAGGCGCGGCAACGATGATGAGCGAGGACGTACGGGCCATGACAACGCTGGCCGAGGACCTGCCGCCGGAGGTCGCCGACCGGGTGAGTCGCTATGACCCGGCTGGCGAGGCCGTCTGGTGGGTGGGGCCGTTCGTGCGCTCCGGGGAGCTGCTCGGGCGGCCCGTCCTGGGTGGTCGTCCCGCGGCGTGGGCAGCCATCGAGGACAAGACGACGGTGGACGAGCTGTGGGCGGCAGCCGGTGTCGAAGCCGCTCCCGCGCGAGTCGTACCCGCCGACCTCACGGATCTTGCCGCCGCGGCGGCCGTGTTGGGCAACGGCGACTCGACAGTCTGGTCCGGGGACATCCGGGACGGGATCAACGGTGGAGCTGACTACGTCCGCTGGGTGCGGACGAGCGAGCAGGCGCGGGAGGCCGCCCGGTTCTTCAGCGCCAACTGCTCGCGGGTGCGGGTCATGCCGTTCCTGGACGGTGTGCCATGCAGCATCCACGGCATCGTGCTGCCGGACGGTGTGGCGGTCCTGCGTCCGGTGGAGCTGGTCATGCTCCGCGACCGCCGGCGCGGCCGCTTCAGCTACGCCGGGATCTCGACGTGGTGGGACCCGTCGGCGGCTGACCGGTGCTCGATGCGCGATGCGGCCCGGCGAGTTGGCGAGGTGCTGCGCCGCGAGGTCGGCTTCCGCGGCGGTTTCAGCCTGGACGGTGTGCTCACGGCAGGAGGCTTCGTGCCGACCGAGCTGAACTCCCGCTTCTCCGGCGGGCTGGCCAGGATCGCGCGGGCGCTGCCGGAGCTGCCGATGGAGCTGCTTCAGGTCAACCTGGTCGCTGGCCGAGACGCCGGCATCGCTGCGGCGGCGCTCGAGGAGCTGCTGGTCCCCGCCGCTGACGCCAACCGCTCCGGGGACGCGATCGGCGTTTCCGCAGACGTACGGCTGACCGAAACCCAGACCGTTGCCGTCGTCATGCGGGGCGCCGGATTCGAAGCGTCGACCAGCGATGCCGACCGCACCGGCACGGTCGTAGCCGGACCAAGTGCCATGGGTGCGTTCATCCGTTTCGAGCCAGCTGCTGGAGCGTTGGCTCAAGGCGAGCGGATGGCACCGCATGCCACGGCGATGCTCGCCTTCGCGGACGCCACCTGGGGCACTGACTTCGGCGCGCTGGAGGCGGCACCCGACGTGCGAGTGTGAAGGCAACGGTTAGGCACGCGGTCCGAGTTCAGGGCGCCAAAGTGCCGGCATTTCGACGCTCAAGAACTGGATGAAAATACTCTGCGGAGTTTGTGGATATCTCGTTCTAGCGCCCCGGATTGTTGGTGGTCGCTTATAGCGTTGGGTTATGGAGAAAGTCGTCGCTTTGGAGCGGATGGTTGAGCTGCAGCAGCTGATTGGCTCTACGCAGGCGGAGCTCGCGGCCACTATGGCGAGCTTCGTGGCTGGCGCTCGACGTGAGGTGTTGGGTGGTGAGTTCGCGACCGATGAGATCGCGGTTGCTTTGCGCTGCGGTCGGGGTCGGGTGCTCAACCAGGTCCGGCTCGCGGAGACGATGCAGACCAGCTTGCCGGCGACGTGGGCGGCGTGGAGCGCCGGGACTATCGACGCCTACACAGCCGGGCAGATCCTGGACGCGGCGGAGCGGCTGGCCGACCCCGACAAGCTGGCCGAGTTCGACGCCGAGGCCGCCGAGCGTGCTGTTTCGAAGACCGCGCCGCAGCTGACTGCCTGGCTGGCGCGCAGGGTGGCCCGGCTGGAGCCGGAGCAGAGCGCTGCCCGGCATCAGCGGGCGGTCGGGCAGCGGCGGGTGGGTGTGCAGCTGGACCTGGACGGCATGGGCACGCTGTGGGCGATGACCAACGCGGTGGACCTGACCGCGATCGACCTCGAGCTCACCCGCATGGCCAAGGACCTCGGCGCTGATGACCCGCGCAGCATCGAGCAGCGCCGGGTGGACCTGATGGTCGACCGGCTGCTCGGCCGCGCCACCAGCGGGCAGCCGGCTGACAGCGGCGCCGACTCCGCCGACGCCCACTCGGGCCCCTCCAGCCGGCCACCGGCCCCGGTG
>DATHBP010000047.1:0-7973 GCA_035296085.1 Nocardioidaceae bacterium
CACCGGGGCCGGTGGCCGGCTGGAGGGGCCCGAGTGGGCGTCGGCGGAGTCGGCGCCGCTGTCAGCCGGCTGCCCGCTGGTGGCGCGGCCGAGCAGCCGGTCGACCATCAGGTCCACCCGGCGCTGCTCGATGCTGCGCGGATCATCAGCGCCCAAGTCGTGGGCCATCCGGGTCAGCTCGAGGTCGATCGCGGTCAAGTCCAACGCCTTGGTCATCGCCCACAGGGCGCCCATGCCGTCCAGGTCCAGCTGCACACCCACCCGCCGCTGCCCAACCGCCCGCGCATGCCGGGCAGCGCTCTGCTCCGGCTCCAGCCGGGCCACCCTGCGCGCCAACCAGGCCGACAACTGCGGAGACGTCTTCGCGACCGCCTGCTCCGCCGCCTCGGTGTCGACTCGGCGAGCGTGTCCGGGTCGGTTAACCGCTCCGCCGCCTCCACGATCCGCGACGCCGTGTAGCCGTCCATCTCGCCGGCCCGCCACGCCGCCCACGTCGCCGGCAAGCTGGTCAGCATCGTCGCGGCGAGCCGGACCTGGTTGAGCACCCGACCCCGACCGCAGCGCAAAGCAACCGCGATCTCATCGGTCGCGAACTCACCGGCCAGGGTTCCGTCCCGCGCACCAGCCACGAACGCCGCCATCGCCGCAGCCAGTGCTGCCTGAGTCGACGCGATGATGCGCTGCATTTCGCGCATCCGCTCGAGCATTTCCTGGTCGTCCATAACCACGACGCTAGAGACCACCACCGACAATTCGAGCCGCTCCAACCGCCTTGTCCACAAATCCAGTTGCAGCAATTTCGTGCTGCCGCTCACCACTCGAGATGACGTGGATCAGCGGCCGCCGACGCTGCGGCGACGGGGGCCGTAACCGGCGCCCCGCTGCCCCCCGCGATGACTTCTGCGTCGCGGGGCCGTCCTATCCTGCGTGATCCCAACCGCGTGCCGATCGAAAGGACACCGACGATGAGAAGGCTGGTTGTAAGTACGTTCTTGACCCTCGACGGAGTCATGCAAGCTCCTGGCGGGCCGGGCGAGGACGACGAGGGCGGCTTCTCCTACGGCGGCTGGTCAGTGAACTACTGGGACGATCAGATGGGTCAGGTCATGGGCGACGCGATGAGCGTCCCGTTCGACCTCGTCCTCGGCCGCAAGACCTACGACATCTTCGCCGCACACTGGCCGCACGCCAGCGAGGAGGACGGCGCCAAGCCACTGAACGACGCGACCAAGTACGTCGCATCGCGCAGCCGTCCCGCGCTGGAGTGGAGCAACTCGGTTCTGATCGAGGGGGACACCGCTCAAGGCGTCGCGGCGCTCAAAGCGCAAGACGGGCCCGAGCTGCAGGTGCACGGCAGCGGTGACCTGCTCCAAACGTTGCTGCGCCACGATCTCATCGACGTATACCGACTGTGGACGTTCCCCCTCGTGATCGGGTCGGGCAAACGCCTGTTCTCCGACGGCGCCGTCCCGGCAGGTCTCAAGCTGATCGACAGCGTCGTCTCCACTACCGGTGTCGTGATGGCTACCTATGAGCCGGCGGGCGAGATCGTGACGGGGTCGTTCGCCCTGGAGTGACTCGGTTCGCCGACCCGTGGTGCCCCCGGCAGCGGCCAACATCGCAGGGCAGTTGCCCACTTCGCGGGTCGGATACGCCGGGTGACGTGGGCAGCTACCTACACAACCGGGTAGTTGCCCCGTGCGCGCCGCGGTGGCCACACGCGGTGCGCCAGGCCACTACAGCCCGGAGTAGGAGTGGAGCCCTGACCCGAACAGATTGATCCCGACGAAGTTGAACAGGAACGTCGTGAACCCTGCCAGTGCGATCCAGGCCGCCGCGCGGCCTCGCCAGCCGGCGGTCGCCCGGGCGTGCAGGTAGGCCGCATAGACCACCCAGGTGATGAACGCCCAGACCTCCTTGGGGTCCCAGCCCCAGTAGCGGCCCCAGGCGTACTGCGCCCAGATCGCCCCGCACAGCACGGCGAACGTCCAGATCGGGAACGCGAAGGCGTGCACCCGGTAGGCGACCCGGTCGATACCGGCCGCCTCCGGCAACCGGGCGAGGTAGCCACGCGTCGGCACACCGGTCGCGGCCCGGGCTTCGGCGCGCGACTTGACGAGGTAGAGCACGGACGCCGCCGCGCCGACCGTGAAGCCCCCACCCGCGAGGGCTGCCGCCGCAACATGGATGACGAGCCAGTACGAGTGCAGCGCCGGGATGAGCGGCCCGGCCGGAACGTAGAGGGTGAGGACCGCCGCCCCGAGCACGACGACGACGAACCCGGTGACGAGCAGACCGAGCCAGCGCAGCCGGTAGGTACGGAGGAGCACGAGGTACGCCGCCATCACCGCGAGCGCGCCGGTGATGGCGAACTCGTACATGTTGCCCCACGGCACCCGCCCGGCAGCCAGCGCCCGGCAGAGCACGCCGACCGCTGCGACCACCAGCCCGAGCACGCTCAGCCCGACACCGACCCGCCCGAACAGCTCCGTCCGGTCCGGCGTGGGTGGCACGCCCACCGGGGCGACCGGGGCGACCGGACCGGCCCCGACGAGCACCGATTCTTGCTGGGGCGTACGGGCCGGTGCGGCGGTCACGTCGCGGGCAGAGGCCCACTCGGCCACGTGGGCCAGGAACGCCAGGGCATAGACCACCGTGGCCGAGTAGATGGCCAGGTTGCTCAGCTGCGCCAGACTCGCGGCGTTCACCGCTGCTCCTCCTTGGTGGACCTCGCGTCGGGCCCGGCCGTCACCCCGGCCAGTAAGGCGTCCATGTCGCGCGCCAGGTCGCCTCCTGCCGCACGGTCGAGCCCGGCGACCTCGATCACCGTACGCCCGCCGTCGGCGCCGGCTCGCACCCAGGTTCGCCGCGGCCGGATGAACAACGAGGCGAGCAGGCCCACGATGGCAAGCAGCACACCGCTCAGCGGCACGATCTTCGCAGGAGAGCGGCTGACCTGCAGCTTGACCCAGGGGTCGAGGCCCCGGAACGTGATGGACCCGGCTCCGTTCGGCAACGTCTTGCTCTGCCCAGGACTCAGCAGCATCCGAAACGGCTCTCCGTCGGGTTGGCGGAACCGGACCAGCTCGTCTCGGTCGAGCTCGTAGACCGACTGCGGCTGCCCGCTGTCGAGACCCAGATCACCGCGGTAGGCGAGCAGCACCAGCGCGGGGTTGACGGCGTCGGGGAAGACCGAGATCGGCCCGGCCTGGCGGTCGAAGACGAGCGTCGGCAGGAAGTAGCCCTCGAAGGCGAGCTGCGAAGGCGCGGCGTCGGGCGCCTTCACGACACCGTAGGAGGTGAACGACGAGTCCTGCGGCAAGAACGTCACCGGCCCGGAGAACACGACCCGCCCGCGGCCGTCTCGTACCGAGACGACCGGAGCGTATCCGTGGCCGATGAGGAACACCGACGTGCCGTCGATCTGCAAGGGGTGGTTGACGCGTAGGTCATAGCGCCGCTCCGGCGCCCCCGGCTCGGTGGTGTAGGTGACGTCGGCGTTGAACGACAGCGGCGACCCGCGCTGCGGCCCGCTCGGCTGGTAGCGGACGGAGAAGTCCTGGACGCGAAGTGAGAAGGGGTCGAGGGTCGCGGGGTCGAAGCGCACGCCTGGCTGGAACTCGTCGTACTGGGTCAGGGTGTTGGCGAACCCCTGGCCGGCGACGACGATGACCCCGCCGGTGAAGCCGAACAGCGCGCCGACCGCGACCCCGACCAGCACTACGAGCAGCGAGAGGTGGAAGACCAGGTTGCCCGCCTCCCGGAGGAACCCTCGCTCTGCGGCGACGACGTGACGGCCGCGCTCGTCGACGTAGCGGTCGACCCGAAAGCGCTGGCCTCGGAGCAGGGCGACCGCCGTGTCGGCCACGTCCGCAGGATCGGCGTCGGTGTGCCCGTGCCGATGCTCGGGCAGCCGGTCGAGGTTGCGCGGAGCGTGCGGTGGGCGGGCCCGCAGCGCGCGCCAGTAGACCTTGCTGCGCGGCACGATGCAGCCGACCAGCGAGACCATCAAGAGCAGGTAGATGGCGCTGAACCACGGCGAGGAGTAGACGTTGAACAAGCCCAGCCGGTCGTATATGCCAGCCAGCGCCGGGTTGTTGTCGCGGAGCGTGGCGACGGCCAGCGGGCTCACCCGGGTCTGCGGGATCACGGAGCCGGGTACGGCGGCGAGGGCCAGGAGGAACAACAAGACCAGGGCCGTACGCATCGATGTCAGCTGGCGCCAGGCCCAGCGGCTGAGCTCCCGTGGCGACAGCGCCGGCGGGGTGTACGCGGGCGGCGTCGGAGTGGTACTGCCGGGAGGTGCGGAGACGGCCATCGCGCTCAGATGACCGGGACGAAGCCGCTGATGGCGCCGCGCATCCCGGCGACCAGGGCGTCCCACGCGCCGGTGAGCAGCAAGACGCCGAGAACGACGAGGAACAGTCCGCCGAAGCGGGTCACCCAGATCTGGTGGCGCCGCAGGACGCCGACCGCACCGACGAACCGGCGGAACGCCAGACCGGCGAGGATGAACGGCACGCCGAGCCCGAGGCTGTAGGCGCCCGCGAGCACGGCTCCGCGCTGCGCGCTGGCCTCGGTCGTGGCGAGCGACAGCACCGCACCGAGGGTCGGCCCGATGCACGGCGTCCAGCCCAGCCCGAACAGAACCCCCAACAAGGGCGCGGCAGCGACGCCCACGGCCGGCACCCGGTGCACGCGGGCGTCTCGTTGCAGGAACGGCACCACCCCGAGGAACGCGAGCCCGAGCACGATGGTCACCGCGCCCAGGATCTGGGTGAGCAGCTGCCCGTGCTCGAAGAACAGGTCCCCCAACGCGCCGAACACCGCTCCGCTGGAGACGAAGACGAGGGTGAACCCGAGGACGAAGAGCAGCGTGCCGGCGAGCATGCGGCCGCGGTGGTCGCCAGGCTTCGAGGCTTCGAGGTCGACGCCGCTCAGCCCGGTGACGTAGGACAGGTAGCCCGGCAGCAGCGGAACGACGCACGGCGAGAAGAAGGACACTGTCCCTGCGGCCAGGGCGACCGGTAGCGCGAGCAGCAAGGAGCCGTCCATGGCAGTCGTGGCGAACCAGTTGCCCACCGACAGCGCCGCAACGCTCATGGGCCGGCAACCACGTCGCGAACGAGCCCGACAAGGGTCGACTCCGTCACCGGACCCAGTACGCGGGCGGCCACCTCGCCGTCGGCGTCGATGACCAGCGTGCTGGGGATCGCGTTCGGCGGAAGCGTGCCGCGGAAGCCGAGCAGCGTGCTGCCGCTCTGGTCGCTGATGCTCGGGTAGGGGATGCCCGCCGCGGCGGTGAACGCGCGGGCGGTGGCCACGTTGTCGCGGACGTCGATGCCCAGGAACGCCACACCGTCGCCGTTCAAGCGGCGGGCCGCTGCCGCGAGCTCCGGCGCCTCAGCTCGGCACGGCGGGCACCAGGAGCCCCAGACGTTGAGCACGACGACGCGGCCCGCAAAGTCGCCGAGGGAAAGTCGCTCGCCGTCCAGGCCCGTGCCTGCCACGACCGGTGCGGGCCGGCGGTCCGCGGGGGCGAGGATGCTCACGGCGCCGGTGCCGGACACGAAGCCCTGCGTGCCGGTCGTGGACCCGGCGGCGGCGCAGCCGCCGAGGAGCAGCGTCAGTCCGGCCCAGGCGACCCCGATCCGGCCGACGACTCGGCGGCGACCGGGCATGTCAGGCCCCGGCGGAGAACGTCGCCGTCCGGTCCTGGACTGGCAGCAGGTCGGCGGCGGGCTCGGAGTAGGCCACGGAGACGATTCGGTCGCCGGTGTAGGTGAACGAAGTGAGGCTGGCCAGCGTGCACTGCCGTTTGCGCGGGTCGTGCATCATGCGACGGCCCTCGACGTGTGAGCGGACGATCCAGATGGGCAGCTGGTGGGAGACGACGAGCGTTTCGTGACCACGTGCGCGCTCCGCCGCGTCGGTCATTGCCGCGAGCATCCGGGCCACGATGACGCGGTAGGGCTCACCCCAGGACGGGCGGGCGGGGTTGCGCAGGTGCCACCACGACCCGGGCCGGCGCAGCGCGCCGTCACCGGGACCGAACCGCTGGCCCTGGAAGACGTTGCCCGCCTCGATCACCCTCGGTTCGGGGACGATCTCGAGCCCGAGCCGGCGCGCGGCCGGCTGCGCGGTTTCCTGCGCCCGCTCAAGGGGGGAGGCGACCACGCGGGTGATGTCACGGTCGGCGACCGACTCTGCCACGCGCTCGGCCATCTGTCTGCCGAGGTCGGAGAGGTGGAATCCGGGCAGCTGGCCGTAGAGGATGCCGGTCGGGTTGTAGACCTCCCCATGGCGCAGCAGGTGTACGACGGTCTGCTCGTCCGCGTTCATGGTGTCCCCTGGTTGCGCGGCATCGGCTCCGGTTGGCTGGCTGCGGCCGCCCGAGCGGCGAAGGGCAGCGCCTCGGCGACCCGGTTCAACGCCTCGTCCCCGTCGTCGGCCAGCGCCGTGCTCACGAACCAGGCTTCGTACGGGCTGGGCGGTAGGTAGACCCCGTGGCTCAACATCGCGTGGAAGAACGCTGCGAAGCGGTGCTCGGCCTGCTGTTTGGCACCGGCGAGGTCGCGGACGGCTGGGCCGTCGTCGTCGAGCGAGAAGAAGACGCTGAACATGCTGCCCGCGGCCTGCACGACGTGGGGCACGCCTTGCTCGTGGAGCGCGCTCGCCACCATCGACTGCAGCTGAGCGGACAGCCGGTCCAGGGTTGCGTACGCGGCCGCGTCGGCGAGCCGCAGCGTCGTCAGGCCGGCGGTCGTTGCGACCGGGTTTCCGGACAGCGTCCCCGCCTGGTAGACCCCGCCCTGCGGGGAGAGCAGCGCCATCAAGTCCGCACGCCCGCCGAACGCCGCGGCCGGGAACCCGCCGCCCATCACCTTGCCGAACGTCACCAGGTCAGGTCGCCAGCCCTCCACGGCGCCGTCGAGCCCCCAGTGTCCCGAGGCGCTGACCCGGAAGCCGGTCATCACCTCGTCGGAGACGAACAGCGCGCCGGCCGCCGAGCACAGCCGCGCGAGCCCTGCGTTGAAGCCCGGTACCGGTGGAACCACACCCATGTTGCCGGCTGCCGCCTCGGTGATGACGCAGGCGATGCGCTCGCCGAACTGGCCGAACGCTGCCTCGACGGCCGCCAGGTCGTTGTAGCCGAGGACGAGGGTGTCACCGGTGACGGCGGCAGGCACGCCCGGGCTGCCGGGGACCGACCCGCTCAGTACACCCGAGCCGGCTTCGGCGAGCAGCGCGTCGACGTGGCCGTGGTAGCAGCCCCCGAACTTCACCACCAGGTCGCGCCCGGTCGCCGCCCGCGCCAGCCGGACCGCCGACATGGTGGCCTCCGTCCCCGACGAGACCAGCCGCACCTGCTCGACGGGTGTGCGGGCGACGATCTCCTCGGCCAGCTCCAGCTCGGGGACCGAAGGGGTGCCGTACGACGTCCCGCGGCGCACCGCCGCCGTGACGGCGTCGACGACCTGCGGATGTGCATGTCCGAGCAGCAGCGGACCCCATGAGCAGACGAGGTCCACGTAGTCGCGCCCGTCGGCGTCGACGAGATAGGGGCCGTGCCCGGAGACCATAAAGCGCGGCGTTCCGCCCACGGCACGGAAGGCGCGCACCGGAGAGTTGACCCCGCCCGGCGTGACGGTCGTGGCCCGCTGGAACAGCGCTGCGGACGCCGGGGCGTCCATCGGGTAGACGGTGCGCCCGGCGACAATTACGTCGCCCTGCCCGGTCGGTGTCACGGCCGGCGCCCTGCTGTGCGAGCCAGCAGGTCGGCAGCCTCTGCCGCCCAGTAGCTCAGCACGATGTCGGCGCCCGCCCGGTGTATGGACGTCAAGATCTCCAGTGCCGCGGCCTCCCGGTCGATCCAGCCGTTGGCCGCGGCCGCCTCGACCATCGCGTACTCGCCCGACACGCTGTAGGCCGCGACCGGCACGCCGACCGATGCCCGGACCGCTTGCACCACG
>DATHBP010000048.1:0-4231 GCA_035296085.1 Nocardioidaceae bacterium
CGCGGATCGAGAGCTCGGCTACGTGACCGAGGTTTCGGCGGCCTCCTTAATCGAGGCGGCCTCCGTCTCGACGTATTGCTTGGTCAACGACCGCGTCAGCAGCCAGCCGATTCCGGACAGCGGACCGGACACCGTGACGGCGAGGGTAAGCCGACTTCCGTTGGGGTGCGGCTCGACGACGTGCGTGGCGGTGACGGTGACGCCGGGCGAGCTCGACTGCCAGGTGTACGACGACCCATCCGCCAGCTCGGTGACGGTCCACACCGCTGCGGGCAGCCGGGGCTGCTGCAACCGGGTTCGGGAGCCGACCGCCAGCGGCCCAGCGTCGAGACGCTCCACGGCGTCGACCGTCGGGATGCGCTCGGGCCAACGTTCGACGTCGACAACTACAGCCCAGACCCCCTCGGGCGGAGCCGCGATGGTGACGGTGTGCTGCAGGCGGGGCATCCGCTGAGTTTACGACCGCGCCCTGCGAGCGGAGACCCTGCGGCGGGTGGTGCTGAGAGCGTCTACCGTCGCCGATGTACGGCCTCTGCGGCGACGGGAACCCGGCCCATGACATATGTACGACGCTTCGACACGTCGGCCTCACGGTCGCCGATCTCGACGCCGTGACCGCCTTCTTCGTGGCGCTGGGTCTGGAGGTCGGAGGGCAGGACTTTCGCGCTCAGGCCATGGCCTACGGTCCGGGGGCGGGAGGGGATCATCGTCTCGCTGGCCGAGCGCATCGGCTGATCCTCGCAACGTCCGCCTGCATCCGCCGGGCGCTCGTGGCCCGCCATGAGGGTTCCGCCTGGTCTCGGCCGCCAGCTAGCCGGCAGCGAGCTAGGACCATCGGTTCTGGTTTCGGTTCTGGTGGTAGCGGATCGGTCTGACGGCAAGACAGAATGCGCTGCCATGAGCAATCGCATGCTGGGGATCGGCGCAGCTCTGCTAGCGCTGCTGTTCGTGATACTCAACTTCGTGGTCGAGGGTGCCGGGACGTTGTTCCTCATCCTTGCCGTCGTCGCCGCGGCGGCAGCCGGGTACTTCCTCACTCGGGACCGGTAAGCGTGGGCGGCGCGCGGGTGGCCCGTCGCTCCCGATGCGCGTGACCAGCCCGGTGGCGACCTTTACGAAAGTCGACAACCTGGCGGGAGCGGAGTTCGTCGACACGAACCTGCGTGGCGCCCGGTTCGTCGGTGCAGACCTATCCGGTGTCGTAATGCGCGCGGTCGACGTGTCCGGCGCGGACATCGACGCGCCGTGGCTGTCCAACGGCGAGAGTTCCTTCCTGGTGAACGGCGTCGACGTGATCCCGTTCGTCGAGGCGGAGCTCGACCGCCGATTTCCCGGCCGGGCCGAAAGGCGCGCACAAGATCCAGACGGCCTGCGCGCCGCCTGGGCGAAGCTTGAGCACATGTGGGCGAGCACGCTTGAGCGCGTCGCGGCGATGCCGGCTGGCACGGTCGACGTTTCGGTGGGTGGCGAGTGGTCGTTCGCGCAGACGCTGCGGCACCTTGTCCTAGCCACCGACGCGTGGCTGGGTCGGGCGATACTGGAGATCGAACAGCCGTTCCACCCGATCGGTCAAACAGGCCCCAACGCCGAGGACGACGGCTTGGATATGTCGATCTTCACGACTGCCACACCGTCGTACGCGGAAGTGCTCGAGGTCCGGGCTGGTCGCGTCGCGATGGTGCGTGACGTGCTTGCCACGATCACATCGGACGAGCTGAGCGCGACGCATAAACATCCGTGGGACCCCGAATACCAGGAGACGACGCTCTCCTGCCTGCACGTCATCCTCGAGGAGGAGTGGGAGCACCACCGTTACGCGGTTCGCGACCTCGACGCTATCGAGGCAGATGCCGACGCATGACCTGTTGACCGTAGGCAACGACCCGACCGGGGTTGGAACGCGCCTCGGTTCCTAGCTCGGAACCGCCGGCTGAGCTGAGCTGTCGCTGGTCTGAACCCGTCACAGTCAGTGACTGAATTTATACGTTGCGGGGGTTTCTGCCCGACTTTGTCGAGGGTATAGTCACTCTAAGTGCTTTTTGCCCGGAGAGTCTGAGATTGCGAGCAGCGATGTCCCGTCTTGTCAAAGCCTTGGCCTTTGCCCTGGCGCTCACCATCGGGTCTGCGGCTGCGGCGTTTGCCGCGGTGGCTGACCGGCCAGAGTCGACCACTTCGTTCAACGGGACCGTGTATTCCGTTCTCTACGTCGGCAACACTGTCTACGTTGGCGGCCAGTTCACCGCTGCCACCGACTCGTCGGGCACCGTGACGCGGAACAACGCGGCGGCGATCGACGCCACGACCGGGCAGCTCCTGAGCTGGAACCCGAATGCCAACGGGGCAGTCCGAGCCTTGGCCTCCGTGCCAGCCGGGATTGCACTAGGTGGAGCGTTCGGCACCATCAGCGGGGCAGTGCACAACAAGCTTGCGGTCGTCAACGCGGTGACCGGGGCATCCACGTCCTTCGCCGGCTCGGCCAACCGAGTCGTCCGAGCGCTGGCCACCGGGCCGGACGGCCGCCTGTACGTTGGCGGCGGCTTCACCTCGGTGAGCGGGCAGGCCCGCTCCGGGCTGGCTGCCTTCGACGGCAACACGCTGTCCAGCTGGGCGCCCAAACTGTCCGGCGGTTCAGCGCTCAGTCTGCACACTGCAAACGGCTGGGTCCTCGCCGGTGGCACATTCACAGCAGTCAACGGAGCCTATGGTTCGGGCTATCTGGCCGCGCTCGGCCCCTCAAGTGGGGGGTTAGTCAGTTCCTGGGACCCGTCGATCACCATCCCCGTGCACGCCATCGACTCCGACGCCAACAAGGTGTATGCCGCTGCCGACGGCAGCGGTGGTCGCCTCAGTGCGTACTTGCTCAGCGGAGGAGGCAGCCGAGCGTGGTCGGTGGCCACCGACGGCGGAGTGCAGGCGGTCAGTGTGGTCGGGTCGGACGTCTACTTCGGCGGCCACTTCGACAACATCGGCACCGTCTTTCGGCGCAAGCTAGCGCTGGTCAACACCTCTGGTGTCCTGCAGTCCTGGAACCCGCGGGCAAACTCGGCCGTCGGAGTGTGCGCGCTGGACACCAACGGCACCAAGCTCGGAGTTGGCGGGGCGTTCACCACCTTCAAGGGCGGCGGCGTCTCGCAACCGCATTTCGCTCAGTTCAGCTGACGCCCGCTCGTCGGGGCTAGCCGACGGGGAAGTACGCCAGGCGTTCGATCGCGGCGTTGCCGTTCACGTTCTCGGCGTCGCCACCCATGTAGACCCCGCCGCCACCGGCCGCGCTGCGGCCCACGCTCAAGCAGGCCATCCAGCCAGCGCCTCTGCCGGTTTCTGTGGAGTCGTTCCAGTGCGATACGGCCTTGCCGTAGTTGGCGTCAGCCGGATTCACCGAGACGGCACCGATGCCGTAGTGCGCCTCATTGCCCGCGCGCACCTTGACGCCGTTGATCCGGACAGCGTGGTTGAGGTTCTTGTTGTGCCCGCCCAGATAGACGTAGTCGCCCACGTCGCAGACGGTGAAGAGCGAGTCGAAGCCGGTGGCGTTGACGATCAACGGCACCGAGTTCGGGTTGTCGTCCCCTTTGAAGCGCGTGTACGAGTCGCACAGGCCCGGGTAGGCGTCGAACCCGCCGGCACCGGATGCGGCAATGTTGAAGAACGTGCCGGTCGGATCCCAGTCCACCCCTCGTGCCCAGGTCGCCCGCTGGGAGCAGTTGGCCTCACTGGCGTCGAGATAGGTCGGCGCGTTCCACGGTGTCGGGGACGTGGACCCACCGTTTGCGCCAATCTGCAGCAGGACGACTTCCTTGTGCGTGATGCCGCCCACCTGGGCGAAGTTCCCGATTACGGCCGCCTTGGTCTTCTGCGCGTTGATGGCGATCTGGTGCACCTTCGTTGCGGTCGTCGTCGTGACCACTCCGCCGAACTTCACCGTGATGTTGCTGGTAGGAGCGCCGGTAACTGGGTCGACCGAAGCCAGTGCCGTCTTGTTCACGCCGCCGAGGTTGGTGAAGTTGCCGCCGAGCCACAGCGTCTCGTTGACCCTGCGCACGTCATTGACGCTGCACCCGCCCCCGCCGGCGCAGACCCTCGCGTTGAACCCCGTCCGCACAGCGCCGGTAGTGCTGTCGAAGGCGGCCACACCCTTGCGGACCACGTCGGCTGCTCCCGGGCGCGGTGCCACCCTGGTGAAGGAGCCCGATGCATAGAGAGTTAGGCCGTCGGACGAGGCAGCCAGGCC
>DATHBP010000049.1:0-7021 GCA_035296085.1 Nocardioidaceae bacterium
TCCTACGCCGGCAACCCACTGGTCAACGCGCTGTGCGTAGGCGTGATGCGCCACGAGCAGCTGCACCTCGCGAAGGCGTCCGGCGTGGGCAACGTTGTGATCCTGTACGGCGCCAAGACCGGCGGCGACGGTATCGGCGGCGTGTCCGTGCTGGCCAGTGAGACGTTCGGCGCCGACGGTCCCGCCAAGCGGCCCAGCGTGCAGGTCGGCGACCCGTTCATGGAGAAGCTGCTCATCGAGTGCACGCTCGAGCTGTTCGACGCCGGCCTGGTCGCCGGCATCCAGGACCTCGGCGGGGCGGGGCTCTCCTGCGCCACGGCGGAGCTCGCGTCTGCGGGCGACGGCGGCATGCACGTGTGGCTCGACCGGGTGCCGCTGCGCGACAGCTCCCTCGCCCCCGAGGAGATCCTCATGAGCGAGTCCCAGGAGCGGATGATGGCGGTGGTCGAGCCCGCCGACATCGAGGCCTTCCTCGCGGTCTGCGCGAAGTGGGACGTCGACGCCGCCGTCATCGGCGAGGTCACCGCGGTGTCGGCAGCCGACCAGCGCCGGGGCGGCCGGCTCACCGTCGACTGGCACGGACAGCCGGTGGTGGACGTACCGCCGCGGACGGTCGCCCACGAAGGGCCGGTGTACGAGCGGCCGTTCGCTCGCCCAGCACGTCAGGACCAGCTGCTCGCTGCCGACAGCTCCGTCTTGCCGCGGCCGGCAACCGGCCAAGAGCTGCGCGAGACGCTGCTGGCGATGGTGGCCTCGCCGCAGCTGTGCGACCGCTCCTGGGTCACCGAGCAGTACGACCGCTACGTACGCGGCAACACCGTCCTCGCGCAGCCGGAGGACGCCGGCGTCATCCGGGTGGACGAGCGGACGGGTCTCGGCGTCGCGATGGCGACCGACTGCAACGCCCGCTTCGTCGCGCTCGACCCGTACTCCGGTGCCCAGCTCGCCCTCGCCGAGGCCTACCGCAACGTGGCCGTCTGCGGCGCCCGACCGCTGGCGGTCACCGACTGCCTCAACTTCGGCTCGCCAGAGGACCCCGGTGTCATGTGGCAGCTCGCCGAGTCCGTACGCGGGCTCGCCGACGGCTGTGCGGCACTGGGCGTCCCGGTGACCGGCGGCAACGTCTCGCTGTACAACCAGACCGGCGACACGGCGATACTCCCCACCCCGGTGGTCGGCGTGCTGGGAGTGATCGACGACGTCGCGCGGCGTACGCCGATCGGCTGGCCGGCGCCCGGCCTGGCGCTCTACCAGCTCGGGGAGACGCTCGACGAGCTCGACGGGTCCACGTGGGCCAACGTCCTGCACGGGCACCTCGGCGGGATCCCGCCGGCTCTCGACCTGGAGGCGGAGCGGCGACTGGCTGAAGTGCTGGTCGAGGCGTCGCGGCACGGGCTGGCCGCAGCGGCTCACGACCTGTCCGACGGCGGGCTTGCCCAGGCGCTCGTCGAGTCGGCGCTGCGTACAGGCGTCGGCTGCCGCGTAGAGCTGCCGGGCGCCGACCCGTTCGCGTCGCTGTTCAGCGAGTCGGCGTCGCGGGCGGTAGTCGCCGTAAACCCGGATGCGGAGCGGCGGTTTGCCGAGCTGTGCGCAGGGATCGGCGTGCCGGCCCAGCGCATCGGCGTCACCCAGGGAGTTGGCGACGATGCGCGGTTGGAGGTGCCCGGCCAGTTCGACGTACCGCTGGCCGAGCTGCGGGCAGCCTGGACGGCAACCCTGCCTGCTCTTTTCGAGCCCTGAGCCAGCCGGCTTGGCGGTGGGGGCGCCAGCCAGCTACTCCGGCCGGTCGCCCTGGTCGGTCAGCGGCAACAGCCCCGACAGGTCCGACCGCTCGCCGGAGGCCACGACGGCCCCTGTGCGTAGGGCCTCCTCCCACGCGAGGTCACCGCAGGCGAGCAGCACCCAGCTGTGCGGGTCGGTCTCGACGACGGCAGGCGGCGTGCCGCGCGTGTGCCGAGCGCCGGCGATGCACTGCGCGACGGCGTACGGCGGTATGCGTACCTCGACGCTGCGCCCGGGCGCGCGCCGACAGAGCTCCCCGAGGAACTGCTTCGTCAGCAGGCGAAGGTCTGCTGGATCGGGGTCGCTCGCGGCGCGTACCCGTCCGAGCGCCGCGGTGACCACCTCGGCGGGGACGGCTGGGAACCGCGCAGGCACCTGGGCAGTATCCCTTGACGGTTGTGGAGCGGGAGGCGGCTGCCCGCACCGTTTTACGCTTCCCATATGCAGGCGCAGATTCAGCGCGACCTGACTCGCGCCGTCGCGGCGAGGAGGTCCGTGGCGGTCTCGGCGTTGCGCTCAGCGTTGGCGGCCATCGCGAACGCCGAAGCGGTCGAGTCGCCCTCGACAGCAAGCACCGCACACCCGACCGTAGCCGGCTCGGCCGGCGGCCTCGGGGCGACCGAAGCCGAGCGTCGGTCGCTTAGCGACCTGGAAGTCGCGCGGCTGGTGCGTGCGGAGGTCGACGAGCGGCTTTCGGCGGCCGCGAGCTATGACCGCTTAGGGCGGGCGGACCGCGCCGAACAGCTTCGGGCAGAGGCAGCGGTCCTTTCCGAGTACCTCTCCGCCCACTAACGCCCCATAGGGTTCCGCCCATGAGCGACGAACGGATCCGTGCCGCCGTCGACCGGGTCCTTCCCGAGGTCATGCGCGATCTCGAGGATCTGGTCCGCATCCCTTCGGTCAGCGCCGATCCCGGCCGGTTCGACCAGGTGCGCCGCTCGGCCGCCGCCACGGCGCAACTGTTGACCGACGCGGGCTTTCCCGACGTACAGACGTTGACCGCCGACGGCGGGCAGCCAGCGGTCGTGGCCCGGCTGCCTGCACCGCACGGGGCGCCGACGGTGCTGCTGTACGCCCACCATGACGTACAGCCCGAGGGGGCGGCAGCCGACTGGCTCAGTGAGCCCTTCACACCGACCCGGCGCGGCGAGCGGCTCTACGGGCGTGGCGCGGCAGACGACAAGGCGGGGATCGCAGCACACCTGGCGGCGGTTCGTGCCTTCGAGGGCCAGCCGCCCGTGGGGGTCACCGTCTTCGTCGAGGGAGAGGAGGAAGTCGGGTCCCCGACGCTGGCTGCGTTCCTCGCCGAGTACGCCGAGCTGCTCGCCGCCGACGTGATCGTCATTGCCGACTCGGGCAACTGGGCGGTGGGCAAGCCGGCGCTCACCACGTCGCTGCGCGGGCTAGCCGACGCGGTCGTCGAGGTCCGTACGCTCCAGCATGCCGTGCACTCCGGAATGTTCGGCGGCCCGGTACCGGACGCGCTGACGTGCTTGTGCCGGCTGCTCGCGTCACTGCACGACGATGCGGGCAACGTCGCGGTAGCCGGGCTGAGATCCGGCACCGTGTCAGACCTCGACTATCCACTGGACCGTTTTCGAGCCGAGTCCGGTCTCGTCGACGGCGTGGAGCTGATCGGCACCGGCAGCGTCGTGGAGCGGCTCTGGAGCCGTCCCGCGCTCAGTGTGCTGGCCATCGACGCACCGCGCGTCGACGATGCGTCCAACACCTTGGTCCCGGTCGCCAGCGCCAAGGTGAGCCTTCGCGTACCTCCCGGCAACGACGCGACGGCTGCGCTCACAGCGTTGACCGCTCACCTCGAGGCACATGCTCCCTGGGGCGCGCGCGTGTCGGTGACTCCCGGGCACACGGGCCAGCCGTTCGCGGTCAACGCCTCCGGACCCGCCTACGACGCCGCCCGATCGGCGTTCCGCGATGCTTGGGACGGCGAAGAGCCGGTGGACATCGGCGTCGGCGGCTCCATCCCGTTCATCGCGGCGTTCGCTGAGGCGTTCCCCGATGCGGCGATCCTCGTCACCGGTGTGGAGGACCCGGACACTCGCGCCCACGGCGCCAACGAGGGCTTGCACCTTGCGGACTTCGAACGCGTCTGCCTAGCTGAGGCGCTCCTCCTCGACCGGCTGGCGTCGGCGGATGGCCCAGGCGGTGGCTCGCCTACCATCCGGCCGCGCTAGCGCTCAGCCTCCCGCCAGAGCCGCCACGCCTCGCCGCCGCCCGGGCCATCCGCCTTCCGGCCGACAAGTCCCACTTGGCGTGGCAGTTGCTCGCGTCGCAAGGCGGATCCCCCGCGCGAAGTGGGCAACTACCTACACAGCCGGGTAGTTGCCCCCACGCCGTGGCGGCAAGCGGCCGGGTGAACGGCGGCCCGGGCCGTAGACTGCGGGGGTGGCGCGCGGAGACGGACGTCTGACGCACGAGCTCGACCCGCAGAGCAGGGGACCACAAGACGCCTGTGGTGTGTTCGGCGTCTGGGCGCCCGGCGAGGACGTCGCCAAGCTGACCTACTTCGGCCTGTACGCCCTCCAGCACCGTGGCCAGGAGTCCGCCGGCATCGCGGTGAGCAACGGCCAGCAGATCCTGGTCTACAAGGACATGGGCCTGGTCTCCCAGGTGTTCGACGAGCCGACCCTCGACTCCCTGCGCGGCCACCTAGCCGTCGGCCACTGCCGCTACTCGACGACCGGCGCCAGCGTCTGGCAGAACGCCCAGCCGACGTTCCGACCCACCGCAACCGGCTCGGTTGCCCTTGCACACAACGGCAACCTCACAAACACCGGAGATCTCGCCGAGCTGCTCAGCCATCGGGTCGCGCAGTCCGGCGAGCTCGACCTCCCCCGCCGAGTCCTCGACACCGCCACCACCGACACCAACCTGATCACCGCACTGCTCGCGTCCTACTCCGACCGCACCGTGGAAGCCGCCTGCCTCGAGGTGCTGCCCCGGCTGCGCGGTGCGTTCTCGCTCGTGTTCATGGACCAAGGGACGCTGTACGCCGCTCGTGACCCGCAGGGAATCCGACCGCTGGTGCTGGGCCGGCTCGAGCGGGGCTGGGTCGTCGCGAGCGAGACCGCCGCCCTCGACATCGTCGGCGCTTCCTACATCCGCGAGGTCGAGCCCGGCGAGCTCATCGCCGTCGACGAGCACGGGCTCCGCTCGCAGCTATTCGCTCCGCCCGCGCCGAAGGGCTGCCTGTTCGAGTTCGTCTACCTGGCCCGCCCGGACACCACGATCAGCGGCCGGCGGGTGCACACAGCCCGCGTGGAGGTTGGACGCCGCCTCGCCAAGGAGGCACCCGCAGACGCCGATCTCGTCATCCCCGTCCCCGAGTCCGGCACCCCCGCTGCCATCGGGTACGCCGAGGCGAGCGGCATCCCGTACGGGCAGGGGCTGGTCAAGAACTCCTACGTCGGGCGTACGTTCATCCAGCCGTCGCAGACGATCCGCCAGCTCGGCATCCGGCTCAAGCTCAACCCGCTGCGCGACGTGATCGCCGGTCAGCGACTGGTCGTCGTCGACGACTCGATCGTGCGCGGCAACACCCAGCGGGCGCTGGTCCGCATGCTGCGCGAGGCGGGCGCGGCCGAGGTGCACGTCCGTATCTCCAGCCCGCCGGTGAAGTGGCCTTGCTTCTACGGCATCGACTTCGCCACCCGCGCCGAGCTCATCGCAAACGGGCTGTCGGTCGAGGAGATCCGCCGCTCGATTGGCGCCGACACGCTGGCCTACATCTCCTTGGACGAGCTCATCGCCGCGACGGAGGTGCCGAAACCAGACCTGTGCCGTGCCTGTTTCGACGGCATCTACCCGGTGGCACTGCCCGACCCAACGGTCGAGGAGCACGACCTGCTGAGCCAGGTTGCCACGACATCGTCAGTGCACCAACCCGACGGGCTGGCTGCCGTGCTCAGCGGGGTTGGCGCGGCCGACGCGCTAACCCGGCCCTGACGGCTGCGGTCCGACCACCAGTGAGCAGCCCCACCAGCGACGAGCCGGTCACCAGCTACGCCGCCGCCGGAGTATCCGTCGAAGCCGGCGACCGCGCCGTCGACCTGATGAAGGTCTGGGTCGAGAAGACCCGCCGGCCCGAGGTGCGCGGTGCCATCGGCGGGTTCGCGGGTCTCTTCGACGCCACCGCGCTCAAGCGGTACGCCGCACCGCTGCTCGCCACCTCCGCCGACGGCGTCGGCACGAAGGTCGTAGTCGCCTCGCGGATGGACCGCCACGACACGATCGGCATCGACCTGGTCGGGATGCTCGCCGACGACCTTGTCGTGTGCGGCGCCGAGCCGCTGTTCCTCACCGACTACATCGCCTGCGGACGCGTAGTGCCGGAGCGGATCGCGGCCATCGTCAAGGGCGTCGCCGAGGGGTGCGTCCTTGCCGGCTGCGCCCTGCTGGGCGGTGAGACGGCAGAGCATCCTGGGCTGCTGGAGCCCGACGCCTACGACCTGGCCGGCTCGACGACCGGCGTCGTCGACGCTGCCCGGCTGCTCGGTCCCGGGCTCGTCGAGCCGGGTGACGCCGTCGTGGCGATGGCATCGAGCGGGCTGCACTCCAACGGCTACTCGCTGGTGCGGCGGGTGTTCGACTCGGCCGGCTGGGCTCTGGACCGCGACGTCCCCGAGCTGGGCCGCACGCTGGGCGAGGAGCTGCTCGAGCCGACGACGATCTACGCGAAAGCCTGCCTGCGGGTGGCCAACGAGACAGCGACCCATGCGATGGCCCACATCACCGGGGGCGGGCTGGCCGCCAACCTCGCCAGGTCGCTGCCTACCGGCGTCACTGCAAGCATTGACCGTTCCACCTGGGCGCCCCAGCCGGTGTTCGGCATCGTGGAGCAGCTGGGCGGCATCGCGCCAGCGGATCTCGAGGCGACCCTCAACATGGGCGTCGGCATGGTTGCCCTCGTCAGCGCGGCCGACGCCGACAAGTCAGTGCGTGTCCTGGCCGACGCGGGCGTCCGGGCCTGGGTGTGCGGCCAGGTGAGCTCCGCGGCGTACCCGGAGGCACCCGCGGTCGAGCTGGTCTCGCACTACCGCTGACCCAGCGAGTCGCTACGACGTGCGGGAACATCTCGGAGTTCGATACGGTTGTCGTCACGACAAGACGACGACAGCCCGGTGCTGCACCACGAGGTGGCCCGGCCCAGTGTGCGAGGGGGTCGACCCGATGGGGCGCGGCCGTGCCAAAGCCAAGCAGACAAAGGTCGCACGCGACC
>DATHBP010000050.1:0-32685 GCA_035296085.1 Nocardioidaceae bacterium
ATGTCCGTGGGTGGTTGGGTGAACACCACGCCCTTGTCGGTCAGCCGGGCATAGACGCCCTCGGCGTCGTCAACCGCGAACTGAGCGAGTGGGATGCCGTCAGCCATGAGCGCGTCCCGGTACGGTTTCACGGCTGGGTGACTCGACGGCTCCAACAGGAGCTCCGGTCCGTCAGGCGATTCTGGTGAAACGACGGTGAGCCAAGAGTCGCTGCCCAGAGGAATATCTCGGCGTTTGATGAAGCCGAGGATGTCGGTGTAGAAGGCAAGGGCTGCTCGCTGGTCGTCGACGAACAAGCTCGTGAGGTTGATTCTCATGGGTGCATCCTGTCTCTGGAGGGAGCGCGATGACTTCTCGACTCGTCGCGCTCGCCTTCGATGCGAACGACCCGCACCGTCTCGCGCGCTTCTGGGCGGGCGTCTTGGGCTGGGAGATGGCCAAGGCCGATGAGGACGGTATTGCGCTCCTGCCGAGCGATGACACCGGGTTCCGGATCGAGTTCTTTCCGACGCAGGACCACAAGTCCGGGCCGAACCAGATGCATTTGCACCTGACGAGCACGTCACTGGCGGACCAACAGCAGACCGTACGAAGGTCGCTCGCCCTGGGCGCCCGGCACATCGACATCGGTCAACTCCCGGACGAAGGTCATGTGGTGCTCGCCGACCCAGAAGACAACGAGTTCTGCGTCATCGAGCCCGGGAACGACTTCCTTGCCGACTGCGGGTTTCTCGGAGAGCTCGCCTGCGACGGTTCGCAGGAGGTCGGCTACTTCTGGAGCAAGGCGCTGGGCTGGCCGTTGGTCTGGGACCAAGACCAGGAGACCGCGATCCGCTCGCCACGCGGCGGTCCGAAGATCAGCTGGGGCGGTCCGCCGCTGATGCGGAAGACCGGCAAGAACCGGCTGCACTTCGACCTCGCCCCACCGCTCGGCGCTGATCAACGGGCGGAGGTCGACCGTCTCGCCTCTCTCGGGGCGACTCGCATCGACATCGGCCAAGGCGAGGTCAGCTGGGTAGTGATGGCCGACCCTGATGGCCATGAGTTCTGTGTCCTGACCCCGCGATAACAGCGACGAGATCCGACAGGGTCTCCTCCCCTGATGGGAGAAGCCAGTGAGCGTACGCGGCGGTCAGGAGATCGCAGCCCTCATCAGCTCGACGACCTTCTTCTTCACCGTTGGGCTCCACCCCTTGACCGCGTATGACACCGGCCACAGGTCGCCGTCATCGAGGTTAGCCGTGTCATTGAAGCCAAGGGTCGAGTATCTGGAGCCGAACTTGCCAGCGTCCTGGAAGTAGACGACGACCTTACCGTCGGCGTTTGCGTACGCGGGCATCCCGTACCACGTCTTGGGCGACAAGTCGGGCGCCGTCTCGGTCACCGTGACGTGCACCCGCTCCGCGAGGGCACGATCCTCCGGCGCCATCTTTGCGATGCTGTCCAACACCGCCTGCAGCCCGTCGGCCTTCTTGGCGCCTTTCTTGCCTTCGGCGCGGAGCTCGGCGGCACGCGCTTTCATCGCGGCACGCTCGTCGGCGCTGAAGCCGTCGGACTGTGTCTTGGCGCTTTTCGCGGCCATGTGGGCTGCCTTTCCGGTGCTCCAGGCTCGGCGGTCTACCGAGCATCTGATGCAAGGCTAGAGACGGCGGCCCCCTTGGTGCTTCTCGAATTCTGACCGGATGCAGACCTGCCTCGACAAGTTCACGGCAACCCCAGACCAGGTATCAAAGAGCTGCCACCTTGCGCCATGCCTCCTGGGATGCGGCGTCCAGCATCCGCCATTGGTCAACGGCCCCCGGGCAGTACCAGTAGGCCCATGTGTTTACTCCCCCGCGGGAGCGCAGCCATTCGTTGTCGGCCGCGAACACGGAGATACGGCGGGCTACGTCAGCATCGCTCACCGGCACGATGCCACGCCCGTACTCAGTGAACCCGTTGAAGGTTCGGCCCTTGGCTTCCACCTCACGGATGAAGTTGAGCACCGAGATGTCTTGGGATGCAGGCTTGATCACATCGGCGCCGCCCTTTTGATAGGTGTCGGCGAAGAACTGGTCGGCCACCGGAGGCAAGAAGTGCCCGCCAATTCCGCGCGACGAGCCCGTCCCGCCTGTGTACTGATAGGTGCCGCCGATCATCACAAAGGCCACCCCAGGTTTGGTGGCCTTTGCGATGTCGTACTCGGCGGTGAACTCGGCGACGAACCGGGCTCCCGCAGTGGGAGGATCCCCGTCATAGTCGCCGCTGGTGCCCTCCGGCTCATGGTGGTAGCACAGCTGCACGTCCTCCCCAGCGGGGATCGAGTTCAGGTAAGCGGCGGTGTTGCCTCCGGCCTTATAGGACACGATCAGCCGTATCCCTGGGGGTATGCCCTGCCGGCTGAAAGTGGTGGGCAACATCCCCGAGTAGAACAGCCGGGTCACCTTGATCGGGCCGACCTCGGTCTGAGCCTGCGCCCACGAGATGTCCTTGATCCGTGCCCCGGCAAGAAGCACCGTCTGCGGGGTTGAGCTAGCCGTCGGGCTCGGTGTGGGCGTCGGCGTAGGCGTCGGTGTTTCCGTCGCCGTCGCCGTCGGTGTTTCCGTCGCAGTCGCCGTCGGTGTTTCCGTCGCCGTCGCCGTCGCCGTCGCCGTCGCCGTCGCGGTCGGTGTGGTAGTCGGCGTGGCTGTCGGTGTCGAGGTTCGGGTGGGCTTGGGCGGCTTCCTTCCCGCCCCACCGGCCTCCTGGTAAGGGAACCGCTCGGCGCCCACGGCCCGCGAAGCAACTCCAGCAACGACAGCGGAAACGCCGGCTGCCAGGATGCCTCTCCGAGTGTGTTGTTCCATGGCCCTAACCTCCTGAGAAGGGTTAGCTCAGTGCGAAGTAGGCACCGATGGGCTCGTGGAGATGCTAACCGCCGAGGTCACTGTTAGGAAGGTGTTATCCCGGCGATCTTCAAACGACCGAAGGAAGTAATAGCAAACCAGATATTTCCTATTTAAATCCGACTCGTTGTATGAGTCCGATATCTCACCTTCACTGAACGTAAACCATACGCGCGCGGCGACGGTAACGCTCAGTGCGCCGCAAATCAAGCCCAAGAAGTGCTGCTAAACCGCGAGCTGTTGGCCTGGCATGACTTCGGAGAGGCATCAGCTCTACCGTTGATGCCCTTCGTACGCAGCATGTGTCTACTCGGTGTAGCGAGATCCGCATCCTGGCGTTGATAGCTCGAGTCCTCTCGAGTGCCGCCCAGGCAACCACCGAGTTGTTGCCGAGTCGGCGACCGATTAGCTGGACCGGTCAGCGTCGGTCCGCGACTGCGGCGGCGAAACGCGCAGCGAGCGCCGCCACCGCCGCCCGAAGCTCTTCTCCACCCTCCACCCGGAACGCGACCGGCACCCGCGGCAACCACTCCTGCGCATACATCGCCGGATTGCTCGTGCTGCCGATCAGCACGCACCCTTCTCCGGCTGCTTCGAGCCGCCCCATAGGCGGCCGGATCCACGGCGCCACCTCAGCCAGTGGAGCGTCAAACACGAGGCGGGTCGGAAACTCCCATCCCGAGCCCAGGTTCGCCTCCAGTGCTGCCACCGGGTCGAGCTCGACGGGTGGTTCGAAGTCGTACGCGGTCTGCTGGACCGTGCGAATGCGGTCAAGCCGGTAGGTGCGCACCGCATCCGCGCGATGGGAGTGACATAGGAGATACCAACGCCCGTAGCGGACGACCACCGCCCAGGGGTCAACTTCGGCCTCCCATTCATGACCGGATGCGTTGCGATAGGTAACCAGCACCCGACGCCGAGCCGCGACCGCAGCCACCAACGCGCTGGCAACAGCAGGATCCGCGCGCGAGGAGGAACGGTCAGGCGCGGCAGACGCGTACTTCCGCAGCGCCGCGGCCTGCCGGCCCACCCGCTCCGGCAGCGCCCGTATCACCTTGCTCAGCGCGGCCCCGACGAGGTCGTCGCCATCGACCGCCGCCGGCTGGCCATCGAGCACAGCCATCACGAGGCCGAGTGCCTCGACTTCGGTGAAGACGACAGGAGGGAGCCTTGCTCCCCGCCCGAGCCGGTATCCCCCATAGGGCCCGCGGGTCGACTCCACGGGGATGCCCGATTCGCGGAGGATCCCGACGTAGCGGCGCGCGGCCCGCTCAGTAACGCCCAATGTGGCTGCGAGCTCATCGGCTGTGGCGCCGGGTCGGTTTTGCAGGATCTCGAGGGTACGCAGCGCCCGTGCGGTGGGGCTGAGCTGGGTCGGCACGCGAGCAGACTAGGTGGTCACACCACACAAACCGGAAGCGGATCGTCCGGAACCGGTCCTAGCCTGTGCCCGTGTACGCAGAACGTGAACCTGACCGCACTGGAGAAAGGGAGCTGAACATGGACATCCTGCTCATCGCCGGCCTGTGGCTCGACGGTTCCGCCTGGGACGATGTCGCCCCCGAGCTCGCGGCACTCGGCCACCGGCCAGTGCCGCTCACCCTCCCTGGTCAAGGTGACGGAGCTGCGTCCGCCACCCTCGACGACCAGGTTGCCGCGGTCCTCACCGCCGTCGACTCGGCGCCCGACAAAGCCATGCTGGTTGGGCATTCCGCTGCTTCGACGCTGGCTTGGCTCGCCGCCGATGCGCGACCGGAGAAGGTGGCCAAGGTCGCCCTCATCGGCGGCTGGCCGTCCGCCGACGGGGAGGAGTACGCCGCCTTCTTCGAGACGAAGGACGGGGTCATGCCTTTCCCCGGCTGGGGCCCGTTCGAGGGACCGGACTCGGCTGACCTCGACGAGGAGGCCCAACGCAGCATCGCCTCTGCCGCGATCCCGGTCCCCGAAGCGGTGGCGAAGGGCGTCGTGCACCTCGCCGACGAGCGGCGCTATGACATCCCGGTCGTGCTGGTGTGCCCCGAGTTCACCCCGGCCGACGCGCAGGAGTGGATCGACGCCGGCAACCTGCCCGAGCTCGCGAAGGCCAAGCACCTCGAACTGGTCGACATCGACTCGGGCCACTGGCCGATGTTCAGCAAGCCGGCCGAGCTCGCCCAGTTGCTCGCCGCGGTTGCCGACGGCTGACCTGGCGCCGCGTATGCCGCAAGGATGGCGCCATGACGGGCTGGGTCCTCCACATCGACATGGACCAGTTCCTCGCGGCGGTGGAAGTCCTGCGTCGTCCGGAGCTCGCGGGACTGCCGGTGGTCGTCGGTGGACGCGGTGACCCGACCGAGCGTGCTGTCGTCTCGACGGCGTCGTACGAAGCGCGCAAATTCGGCGTCCGGTCCGGGATGCCACTGAAGACGGCCGCGCGTCGATGCCCGGACGCGGTGTTCCTACCGGTCGACTTCCCCGTCTATGAAGAGGCTTCGGCGCAGGTCATGGACACGCTACGGGCCTTCCCGGGAACCGTCGTGGAGCTGCTGGGCTGGGATGAGGCATTCGTCGGCGTCGAAAGCGACGATCCCGAGCCCACGGCACGCGCGCTGCGGGCCGCGGTGCTCGACGCGACCAGACTGCATTGCTCGATCGGGATCGGCGACACCAAGGTCCGCGCGAAGATCGCGACCGAGTTCGGCAAGCCCCGCGGGATCTTCCGGTTGACGAAGGACAACTGGATGGAGGTGATGGGTCACCGCCGCACGACCGAGCTGTGGGGTGTCGGAAATCGCATCGCCGGGCGGCTCGCGGGCCTGGGGATCACTACGGTGCGCGAACTTGCCGAGGCACCCGATGAGCCGCTCATCGCAGAGTTCGGTCCCAACACGGGGCCGCACATCGGGCGGCTGGGCCGCGGCGCCGGCAGTGCCGTTGTGGACGACACCCCTTGGGTCGCCCGCGCCCACGGTCACGAGACGACGTACCAGCGCAACCTGACCACGGCCGAGGAGATCACCAGCGCAGTGCGCACGCTGGCCGACCACGTCGCCGCAGACCTCCGGGCAGAAGACCGCGCCTGTGCGCGTGTCCACCTCAAGGTGCGGTTCGCACCCTTCTTCACCGTGACGAGGGTGCGCAAGCTGCCCGAGCCGACGTACGAGTCAGCGGCCATCGCGCAGGTCGGGCTGGAGTTGTTGCGCAAGCTGGACGATGACCGGCCGATCCGCCTACTGGGCATCCGAGCGGAGATGGTGCCACCTCCGGGTGGCTACGAGCCTCCCCGCACCCACGGCCGGCGGGGCGCACCCTAGAGCGCACCACTTCCCAAGAAGGGCTCGACGATGTCGTACACGACCCGACCCCTGGACGCTTCCACCTGGGACGCGTTCGCAGACCTGGTCGAGCGCAACAACGGGATCTTTGGCGGGTGCTGGTGCATCGGCTACCACCCGGAGTGCGGCCAGAAGGGGATCAGCTACCGAACGGTGAAGGAGGACCGGGTGCGGACCGATGGTGCGCACGCCGCGCTCGTCCTGGACGATGACGGCGCGGCACAGGGCTGGTGCCAGTACGGCAGCCCCGATGAGCTCCCGAACATCAAGCACAAGCGCATGTACGACAAGGACGCACCGCCTCGTCCGGACTGGCGGATCACCTGCGTCTTCGTGGACAAGAGACATCGCGGCCAGGGCATCGCACGGGTGGCCTTGGAGGGTGCGCTCGACCAGATCGCCGAGGCCGGCGGCGGTCTCGTGGAGGCCATCCCCGAGGCGACCACCGGACGTGAGGCGCCCGGCCGATTCTTGTTCAGCGCGACCGTCGAGCTTTTCGAACAGTACGGATTCACCCGCGGTCGCCAGGTCGGCAAGCACGCATGGATCGTGAGCAAGGTGCTCGACCCGGTCTGAACGCCGCGCCCGCCGACGCGGAGCGTCCGCAAGCAGGGCTACGGTGCCGCCATGACCGACACCGAGCACCCGTGGGAACCGCCACTCGCCGGCACCGAGGCCGAGCACCTCATCGGTGCGCTAGACCGCTTGCGGACGACGTTTCGCTGGAAGGCAGACGGCCTCGACGCGGCCGGGCTGCAGGCGCGCATCGGCGCTTCCTCGCTGACCTTGGGGGGCCTGCTCAAGCATCTCGCTGCGGCAGAGGATTACATGTTCACCACGAAGTTGAGCGGGGAGGCCATCGGAGAGCCGTGGGCGGGCTTTGGGTGGGATGGGTCCGACGACTGGGACTTTACCTCCGCCGCCGACGACACTCCCGATCAGCTGTATGCCCTGTGGGAGGGTGCGGTGGAACGGTCCCGCTCAAGGCTCGATGCGGCCTTGGCCGACGGCGGCTTGGACCAGCTCGTTCATGCATCCGCCCCCGATGGTCGACATGCCAGCTTGCGCCGGCTGCTTTGCGACTTGATCGAGGAGTACGGCCGGCATACCGGGCACGCTGACCTCCTCCGGGAGGCCGTGGACGGCCTGGTCGGCGAGGACCCTCCGGCCGGATGGCACGCCTGAGCGAGCCGATCACGCCGGCACTTCCCGCCGAGCCCGCTCACTGCCCGGTTCGGCCGTCGATACACTCGCGCAGCAGGTCGGCGTGGCCGGCGTGGCGGGCGTACTCCTCGATAACGTGCACGAGAACGTCACGCACGCTCACGCTGCCATCGTGGAACGACACGTCCTGCCCGAGGCAGTCTTCGTCGAGCGCGTCGAGCCACTCGTCGGCGGCGGCAATCTCCGCTTTCCACGTGGCAAACGCCTCCTCGACGACAGCGGGGTCAGCGACCGCGCCGTTGAAGTCGGCGTCCCCGTCGTCGTCGCGCTTGAATAGGCGCGGCTGGTCGCGCCTCTCCTGCAGCACTCGCTGGAACCAGTGGTTCTCCATCTGGGCAAGGTGCCGGATCAGCCCCAGCAGGCTCAGGGTGCTCGGCGGAACGGCGCGGCGCGCGAGCTGCTCCGCGTCCAGACCGCTGCACTTCAGCTCCAGCGTCAGCCGGTAGTTGCTCAGGTACTCCCGCAGTGTTGCCTTCTCACCGACCGGGTTGCCGTAGGTGCGGGGATCCTCGGCTGGGTCCACCCACATGTCGCTCATGCCGGCCAACCCTTCCGCCTACCTCGAAGCAGGCGCAACCTGGGTTGACGTTCAGCCGACGAAGATGCAGAACGGGTGACCCGCGAGGTCGGCGAACACGTACAGCGGCTCGTCTTCGTCCTCGGACCGATCGAAGAGCATCCTGGCCCCGAGCTCGATGGCCCGATCCCGCTGCCGTGCCAGGGTCTCCACGTCGGGCACGCTCATGTCGAGGTGGAGCATCTGCTGCTGACGGCCCGGCGCGGGAGGCTCATGAGCACTCCAGGTGGGCGGTGTGTAGTCATCCGCCCGCTGGAACGCTATCCCCCGGCCGCTCGACGCGTCGCCGGCCTCCGGCCGCAGCACGAGCCAGTCGTCACCAAGGGGGTCCGGCTCGCCCACCGGTGGCTGCTCGTCACCGGGGCGGTAGGCGTACCCGAGCAGCTCGCGGTAGAACTCGGCGAGCTTTCTGGGGTGCGCACAGTCGAGGACGACCTGGCGAACGAAGGGCCGAGAGCCACTGTCCCCGGCTGAGCTCTTCTGCGGCTGCATCGTCATGCCAGGACCGTACGCCAGCGGGCGCGTGACGGCGTCGACTCTCATGCCGGCGTGCGATCGACTGTTTAGCTAGCGGCGTACGAGCGACTCAGATCCGGCAGGACAGGATGTCGGTGATCAACGTGCCTCTCGCCCCGAGCGTCCACAGCTGGTCCATGATCCGCTGGGCGGCATCGCGGGGCACCATGGCTCGTACGGCTAACCACCCCTCGCGGTGCAAAGGGGCGATCGTGGGGGACTCGATCCCGGGGGTGAGCGCCACCGCCTCCTCGAGGCGTTCAGCGCGAATGTCATAGTCCATCATGACGTAGGTCCGCGCAACCAGAACCCCTTGAAGCCGCCGCTGGAAGACGTCGAAACCGGCCGGCTCCGGGGCGCCGCGGCGCGTGGTCAGCACCGCCTCGGACACGACGATGGGCTCGCCGACAATCTCCAGACCCGCCGAACGCAGCGACGTACCGGTGTCGACGACGTCGGCTATGGCGTCGGCTACGCCCAGCCGTACGGCCGACTCCACCGCGCCGTCCAGCCGGACGACGCTCGCCTCGATGCCCTTCTCCAGCAGGTACTGCCCCACGACACCCGCGTACGACGTCGCAACCCGCCTGGCGTGCAGATCCGCCACGACCTGGATCTCCCCGGGTGGGGCCGCGAAGCGCAGCTGCGAGCCGCCGAAGCCCAGACCCATCACCTCCTCGGCCGACGCTCCGGAGTCGAGCAACAGGTCCCGCCCCGTGATGCCGACGTCGAGGGTGCCCTCGCCCACGTAGACCGCGATGTCGCGTGGGCGCAGGTAGAAGAACTCCACCTCGTTGTCGGGGTCGATCAGCGTCAGCTCGCGCACGTCTCGGCGCTGCCGATAGCCGGACTCGCGCAGGATGACGGTCGCCTCGTCCGACAACGACCCCTTGTTGGGAACCGCCACCTTCAGCACCGGGGCCTCACAGGTGTGCGTAGACGTCGTCGAGGGTCAAGCCGCAGGCGAGCATGAGCACCTGCGCGTGGTACAGCAGCTGGCTGATCTCCTCAGCCGCTCGCTCGGGGGACTCGTGCGCCGCCGCCATCCACGACTCGGCTGCCTCCTCGACGAGCTTCTTGCCGACGGCGTGCACGCCGGCGTCCAGCGCCGCTACCGTCGCCGACCCCGGCGCATGCGCCGCTGCCTTGCCGGCGAGCTCGGTGAAGAGCTCGTCGAACGTCTTCGCCGGTGCTCCGGCCCGGTCATCCGGCAGTGCGGAGCCGGCCGCCGAGGCGGCGAGCGGCAGTGGCGGCGTGACCTCGAAGCAGCTGGTGGACCCGGTGTGGCAGGCCGGCCCTTCGGCGTCCACCCGAACCAGCACGGTGTCACCGTCACAGTCCAGCTGCACGTCGCGAACGTGCTGGACGTTGCCGGAGGTCTCACCTTTGACCCAGTACGCCTGCCGGCTGCGGCTGAAGAACGTGACCAGGCCAGTGGTCAACGTGCAGCGCAGCGCCTCGTCGTCCATCCAGCCGAGCATCAGCACCGTGCCGGTGTCGTACTGCTGTACCACCGCCGGCACCAACCCGGCCGCGTCACGGCGCAGCCGGGCGGTGATCGCGGGGTCGAGCCCTGCAGCGGTCATCGGGGGACCATTGTCCGCCACGCTGTCAGGGCGCGGGCGGTCGGTGTCACCGGCCCGCCAGCGCCGACGGGCGTACGCGGTGGCCGGCGGCGGTCAAGGCCGCCTTGACCTCGGCGATGCTCACCTCGCCGCGGTGGAAGATGCCGGCGGCCAGCACCGCATCGGCACCGGACGCCGCAGCCGGCGGGAAGTGGTCGGCGGCGCCTGCTCCCCCGCTCGCTACGAGCGGGACCGTCGCGACTTCGCGCACGGCAGCGACCAGATCCAGGTCGAAGCCTGCCCCGCTGCCGTCGGCATCCATCGAGTTGAGCAGGATCTCGCCCGCTCCCCGCTCGCAGACCGTCGCGACCCAGGAGCGCACATCCAGCCCGGTCGTACGCCGGCCGCCGTGCGTGGTCACCTCGAAGCCGGAGGGGGCGGCCGCACTGCGGCGGGCATCCACGCTCACCACCAGCACCTGCGAGCCGAAGCGGTCCGCGACCTCCCCGACCAGCTCCGGGCGCAGTACGGCCGCGGTGCCGACGGACACCTTGTCGGCACCCGCGCGCAGAAGTAGGTCCACGTCGCTGACTGAGCGGACACCGCCGCCGACGGTGAGCGGGATGAACACCTGCTCCGCTGTGCGGCGCACCATGTCGTAGGTGGTCTCGCGGGCATCCGCCGACGCGGTGATGTCGAGGATGACGAGTTCGTCCGCGCCGGCGGCGTCGTAGTGCCGGGCCAGCTCCACCGGGTCGCCGGCGTCGCGGAGGTCGGTGAAGCCGACACCCTTGACGACACGACCTCGGTCGACATCGAGACAGGCGACGACGCGCACCGCGTGGCTCACGCTGCCACCTCGCCAACGGCCGCGAGCGCCGCCGACAAGGAGAACGCGCCGGCATAGAGCGCCTTGCCGACGATGACGCCCTCCAGGCCGAGCGGGATCAGACTCGCCAGGGCGCGCAGGTCGCCGAGACCCGCTACCCCGCCTGAGGCGATGACCGGTCGGTCAGTGGCCGCACAGACGGACCGGAGCAGGTCGAGGTTCGGCCCGGTCAAGGTGCCGTCGCGGGCGACGTCGGTGACGACGTAGCGTGCACAGCCCTCGCGGTCGAGCCGGCCGAGGACCTCGAACAGGTCACCGCCATCGCGGGTCCAGCCCCGCGCCGCGAGCGTGCGGCCTCGTACGTCGAGCCCGACGGCAACGCGGTCGCCGTGCTTGGCAATGACGCTGGCGCACCAAGCCGGCTCCTCGAGGGCGGCCGTGCCGAGGTTGACGCGCCGGCATCCGGTGGCCAGTGCGGCGGTCAGCGACGCGTCGTCGCGGATGCCGCCGCTCAGCTCGACGTCGATGTCCAGGCATTGCACGACCGATGCGAGCAGGTCGGCATTGCTTCCGTTCCCGAACGCAGCGTCGAGGTCGACGAGATGGATCCAGCGAGCGCCCTGGTCCTGCCAGTCGAGGGCCGCCTGGACCGGGTCGCCGTACGCCTGCTGCGACCCCGCCTCGCCGCGAACCAGCCGAACCGCCCGACCACCCATGACGTCGACGGCCGGCAACAACGTCAGCGTCGTCATCTCGCCAGCGTAAGGCGGCCCAGCGTAAGGCGGCCCCACGTGCGGCGGCCCAGCGTGCGGCGGCCCACCGTGCGGCGGCCCAGCAGGTAGCGGCAGAGTCAGCGCAGCCGGTCGAGCCAGTTCGCGAGCAGGCACGCCCCGGCGTCCCCGGACTTCTCCGGGTGGAACTGGGTGGCCCACAGCGCTCCGTCCTCGACAGCGGAGACGAAGCGGTCCTCGCCGTAGTCAGTCCAGGTAGCACCCGTCTGCACAGCCGGCGCGGTCGAGTCCACAGACCATGAGTGAGGGGCGTAGGAATGGACGAAGTAGAACCACTCCTGGCCGATCCCGGCGAACATCGCGCTCCAGGCGGGTGCCGCCACCGTGTTCCACCCGGTGTGTGGCACGACCGGGGCCTGCAGCCGTCCGACGATGCCGGGCCATCGACCGAGCCCAGGCGTGCTCACCCCGTGCTCGTCGCCCGACTCGAACATCACCTGCATGCCGACGCAGATGCCCAGCACGGGCCGGTGGTCGTCCAGGCGAGCGGCAACCATCCGGTCGCCGCCGACCGCCCGCAGATCAGCCATGCAGGTGGCGTAGGCGCCTACCCCCGGGACGACGAGCCCGTCGGCGCCACTCACGATGGCGGCGTCGGCGGTCACCGTCACATCCGCGCCGGCGCGTTCCAGCGCACGATGCACCGAGCGGATGTTGCCCGAGCCGGAGTCGAGCACCGCCACGGACGGCCGGCCCATCAGTGCACCGCCAGCGCGCGGACATCGCTCACAAGCTGCCCTTGGTGCTGGGCACGCCGGCCTCGCGGGGGTCGAGCGCGACAGCATCGCGGAACGCTCGGGCCACGGCCTTGAACTGCGCCTCGACGAGGTGGTGCGGATCCCGACCGGCCAGCACCCGAACGTGCAGTGTGAACGCGCCTTGATGAGCCAGCGTCTCGAACACGTGCCGCGTCAGCGAGCCGGTGAAGCCGTCGCCGATGACGGCGTACTCCTGACCCGAGGGCTCGCCTCCGTGGACGCAGTAGGGACGTCCCGAGAGGTCGACAGCGCACTGGACCAGGGCCTCGTCCAGCGGCACGAGTGCCGCACCGAAACGACGGATGCCCCGCTTGTCGCCGAGTGCCGTGCGGCACGCCTGCCCGAGGCCGATGGCGACGTCCTCGACGGTGTGGTGGGCGTCCACAGCGGTGTCGCCTTCTGCCTCGACCCGCAGGTCGACCAGCGCATGCCGGGCGAAGGAGTCGAGCATGTGGTCGAAGAAGCCGACGCCGGTGCTCACCTCGCCGCGCCCGCTCCCGTCGAGGTCGAGGTCGACGAGGACCTTGCTCTCCGTGGTCGTCCGCTCGACGCGGGCTCGGCGGCTCATGCGGCCAGCGCTTCGGTGAGCGCATGGCGGAACGTCGCCATCTCCTGCGGGGTGCCGACCGACACCCGCAACCAGCCCGCCGGCCCGGTGTCGCGGATCAGGACGCCTCGATCGAGGAGCGCCTGCCAGACCGCCCGGCTGCTCGGGAACCGCCCGAACAGCACGAAGTTGGCGTCGGAGTCAGCGACGGACAGTCCCTGCCCGCGCAGCCATTCGACCAGCGCATCCCGTTCCGTGCGCAACGCGTCGACCTGGGCGAGCAGCGTGGAGGTGTGCCGCAATGCGGCGCGGGCTGCCGCTTGGGTCAGCGTCGAGAGGTGGTAGGGCAATCGGACGACACGCAACCCTGCGACGACCTGGGGGTCAGCCGCGGCGTAGCCCAGCCGGACCCCGGCGAGTGCGAACGCCTTGCTCATCGTGCGCGTCACCACCAGACGCGGGTGCTCGGCCAGCAGCTCCAGAGCGCTGGGGACCCCGGGACGGCGGAACTCCGCGTAGGCCTCGTCGACGATGACGAGCCCCGGCGCTCGATCGGCGATCGCCGCGACGGTCTCTAGCGCCAGCGCGCCGCCGGTTGGGTTGTTGGGCGAGGCGAGCACCACGACGTCGGGCCGCTCGGCGCTCATGTGCTGCATGGCGCCCTCGAGGTCGATGCCGAAGTCGGGGCCGCGCGGGTGGCTCACCCAGCGGGTGCCGGTCGAGCGCGCGTAGTTGGGGTACATCGAGTAGGTCGGGGTGAACGACAGCACCGCGCGCCCCGGGCCGCCGTAGGCCTGAAGCAGCTGGAGCATCACCTCGTTGGACCCGTTCGCCGCCCACAGCTGGTCCACGCCCAGGCGGTGTCCGAGATAGGCGGCGAGATCCTGACGCAGTGCCAGCGCCTCCCGGTCGGGATAGCGGTTGAGGCCACCGGCCGCCGCCGCCACCGCTGCCGTGATGGCCGCCACGACCGGCTGCGGCGGCGGATAGGGGTTCTCGTTCGTGTCGAGACGCACCGCGACGTCAAGCTGCGGGGACCCGTACGCGGGCTCGCCGACGAGCTCTGGGCGAAGCGGCGGCGCGGCAGCGCTCAACATCGCGCTCGGACCGCCGAGCCGTGCGCAGGGAGGTCCTCGGCTTCGGCGAGCGCGATGACGGCGGCAGCCACCTCGCGCAACGCGGCCTCGTCGTAGCTGACGACGTGCTGCTGGCGCAGGAACGTGCTCACCGACAGGCCGGAGGAGTGGCGGGCGCTCCCGCCGGTGGGCAGCACGTGGTTGGAGCCGGCGCAGTAGTCGCCCAGCGCAATGGGGGTGTAGGGGCCGACGAAGACCGCGCCGGCGTTGCGGACACGGACGGCGACGTCAGCCGCGTCGCGGGTCTGGACCGACAGGTGCTCCGCGGCGTACGCGTCGACGACTGCCAGGCCCTGGTCGAGATCGTCGACCAGGACGACGGCCGACTGGTCACCGCGTAGGGAGGCGTTGATCCGCTCGGCGTGCTTGGCGGCGGCGACCTGGCGGATCAGCTCCTCCTGCACCCGGTCGACCAGCTCAGGGCTCGGCGTTACCAGCACGCTGGCCGCCAGAGGGTCGTGCTCTGACTGGCTGATCAGGTCGGCGGCTACGTGCACCGGGTCGGCGCTGTTGTCGGCGAGCACCAGAATCTCCGTCGGCCCGGCGTCCCCGTCGGTGCCGACCTGGCCACGAAGCAGTCGCTTCGCTGCCGTCACGTACACGTTGCCCGGCCCGGTGACCAGGTCAACCGCTCGGCAGGGACCGGCGCCGTAGCCGAACATCGCGATGGCCTGCGCGCCGCCGACCGCGTAGACCTCGTCGACGCCCAAGGCGGCGCACCCGGCGAGCACCACCGGATGCGGCAAGCCGCCGTGTTCGCGCTGCGGGCTGCTGGCTACCGCGATCGAAACGACACCGGCGACCTGCGCGGGCACGACGTTCATCACGACGCTGCTCACCAGCGGTGCCAGCCCGCCTGGGACGTACAGGCCCACGCGTTGGACCGGGAGGTGTCGACGCGTGACCGTTCCCCCCGGCGCGACCTGGGTCGTTACGTCGGTGCCGCGCTCGGCGGCACACGTGCTGCGCAGCCGGCGTATCGACTCCGCCAGCGCCGTGCGGACGTCCGGATCTAGCTGCTCGTACGCCTGGTCGATGGCCGCGGACGGGACCGCGAGCACCGGGTCCTCGACCGAGTCGAAGCGGCGGGTCGCCGCCAGCACGGCTTTCTCGCCGCGACGGCGTACGTCGGCACAGATCCGGGCGGCTGAGTCCATCGCCGTGGCGACATCCACTGAGGCCCGCGGCACCACGGCGCGGATGTCCGAGGCCGGGTCAGCAGCACCCCGCAGGTCGACGCGACGGATCACCCGTGCAGTCTACGAAGCGAGAGCAGCAGCCGCCCGACAGTTCAGCCGGCGCTGGCCACGCCCGTGCGGTGGGTGCTCGCAGCGGACCGGCGTAGGGCGACGAGGCCCAGCACGACGACGGCCGTCTCCGCAGCGATGGAGGCCAGCCCTAGTGGCTCTGCCCAGACCCCGACGTCGTCGGCGAGCTGGGGAAAGGCGACCAGCCGGGTTGCGACGTACGCGCCCAGGGCGGCCGCACACAGCGCGGTTGCCGCCGCGTACCAGAAGCGGGACGGCCGCAGCGCCAGCGCCGTCGCCACGCCGAAGGCGCTGATCGAGAAGCCGACGAACAGGCTCCCCATGTAGAACGCTTCCTCGAGATGCTCGGGAATCAGCGGGACGTGCGCGAGAGCCGCAGTCAGCAACAGCCCGGCGATCGTCCACCGAATGGCATCGCTGGCGGCTGGCGCGCTGGCGGAACGGCTGCGCCGCTGCTCTCGGCCCAGCATGTCCATGCCGGCCAGGAAGGCAGCGCCCACGAGCGCCAGAGGCGGAAGATGACCCAGCTCTGACGACATGTCCACGGGTTGCTGACTCCTCTGTCCCAGACACGAGCGCGATAGATGACCAACGGTACGCAGTCGGCGCTCGGTGGGCACGTCCAAAGCACGCCCACCACCGATCAGGGAGTCAGGAGGCGAAGCGGAGAGCTGCTCATCGCCGCCGCCGCGGGCTCGAGGTTCTAGGCTGCGGCCCATGGCCACCTGGGAGGACGTCCGCCGGGTCGCGATGGCGATGCCGGGCACGAGCGAAGCGGTTTCTGCCGGCACCGTGGCGTGGCGGGTCAAAGAGAAGGGGTTCGTGTGGGAGAGGCCACTGCGGCGCGCCGACCTGAAGGCTCTCGGGGACTCGGCGCCCGACGGACCCATCCTCGGCGTATGGGTCTGCGACCTCGGCGCCAAGGAAGCACTCGTCTCCGCTGACCCCGACGTCTACTTCACGACACCACACTTCGACGGCTACTCGGCGGTGCTGGTACGCCTCGACGAGATCGGCGTCGACGAACTCGAGGAGCTGATCGTCGAGTCCTGGCTCACCCGGGCCCCGAAGCGACTGGCCAAGGAGTACCTGGCCTCGGCTAGCTAGACCGGGCCGCCGTCTACCGCTCGCCGTTGGTGCGGGAGAATGCGGGCAGCACCAATCTCGCCTTTCTTGGAGGACCACATCCGATGACTGACAGCCCCCGCGAGGCTTCCAACGACTCGACCACCGGCCCCGTGCTCACCAACCGGCAGGGCCATCCGGTCTACGACAACCAAAACCAGCGCACGATCGGCGCGCGTGGCCCGGCGACTCTCGAGAACTACCAGTTTCTGGAGAAGATCAGCCACTTCGACCGCGAGCGCGTACCCGAGCGTGTCGTCCACGCCCGAGGAGCCACCGCCTTCGGCTACTTCGAGGCGTACGGGAAGCTCGGCGACGAGCCGATTGCAAAGTTCACGCGCGCCAAGCTCTTCGCGCCGGGCGGGAAGCGTACGGATGCGGCGGTGCGGTTCTCCACTGTCGCCGGCAGCCGCGACTCCTCCGAGGTTGCCCGCGACCCGCGCGGGTTCGCAGTCAAGCTCTACACCGAGGACGGCAACTGGGACCTCGTCGGAAACAACCTGGGTGTCTTCTTCATCCGCGACGCGATCAAGTTCCCCGACTTCATCCACTCGCAGAAGCCCGACCCCGTGACCTTCGAGCGCCAGGTGCCCAACCGGGTATTCGACTTCATCAGCCAGACCCCCGAGTCCATGCACATGGTCACGCTGGTGTTCAGCCCGCGGGGGATCCCGGCGTCCTACCGGCACCAGCAGGGCTTCGGCGTGAACACCTACCGCTGGGTGAACACCGCAGGTGAAACCGTGCTGGTCAAGTACCACTGGCTGGCCAAGCAGGGCGTCAAGTCCTACACCGCCGCCGATGCTGCCAAGGTCCAGGCGGGTGAGCTCGGCTCTCACACCTTGGACCTCTACGACGCCATCGAGCGTGGCGACTTCCCGGAGTGGGAGCTCAACGTCCAGCTGATGAGCGACGACGAGCACCCAGAGCTCGACTTCGACCCGCTGGACGACACCAAAGTGTGGCCCGAGGAGCTGTTCCCGTTGCATCCCGTGGGCCGGCTGGTGCTCAACCGTGCTCCCGACAACTTCTTCGCCGAGAGTGAGCAGATCGCGTTCGGCACCGGCGTGCTCGTCGACGGGCTCGACTTCTCCGACGACAAGATGCTGGTCGGACGTACGTTCTCCTACAGCGACACCCAGCGACACCGCGTCGGCGCCAACTACCTTCAGCTGCCGGTCAACCGGGCCAAGAACGCCAGGGTGGCAACCAACCAGCGCGACGGCGAGATGACCTATCACGTCGACACCGCGGAAGGCCAGAACCCGCACGTCAACTACGAGCCGTCCACGATCGGCGGCCTCCAGGAGGCGAGCGACCCTGTACCGCAGGAGATCGGCCCGGTCGTCTCCGGCCGGCTGACCCGAAGCCGGATACCCCGGACGAACGACTACCAGCAGGCCGGTGAGCGCTACCTGCTCTCGGAGCCGTGGGAGCGTGACGACCTAGTCGCCAACCTCGTCGACGCGCTGAGCCAGTGCGACCGGCCGATCCAGGAGCGGATGGTGTGGCACTTCTTCATGTGCGAGGACGAGCTCGGACAGCGGGTCGGTGACGGCCTGGGCATCTCCGCGGACGACGTACGCCAACTCCCCCCGCTGGCGACCCAGACGCTCGACGACTCCGAGCAGCAGCGCGCATCCAACCTTGGCAAGAACGGCCCGCGCGACGTCACCGGCCTCACCATGACCCACTGCGTGCCCAACGAGCGGGTGGTCGTGGAGTAGCCGTCGCGGCTCAGACGGCCACGACATGCCGGCGGGGGGAAGGCGGACCGTTTCCGCCTTCCCCCCGCCGGTGTTCAGCCGTGACTCAGATGGTTCGGTCCTGCTCTTCGGTGCTCAGGTCTGGCGTACCGGCTGGCGGAATGTCCGTCCTGTCGGTCCCGACGTACGTCGTCTCCGTCGCGTACGCCGCCGGGGCGTCGACCACCGAGTCGGTCTCATAGGCGACGGTCTCGACCTCGACCTCGTCGGTCTCGGTGTCCGAGTCGCCGGACTTCGACTTCAGGGCACTCGCCGCCGCGACGCCGGCCGCACCCGCAGCCACCCCGGCGATGACGGCCTTCGCCGACACACCGGACTTGCCGCTGTCACCCTTCGACGAGGCCGCTGCCTCGACACCTGGCGCGCCGACACCGGCACCCTCGTTGACGGTGCCGCGCCAGCCGCCGCTCTCGTAGCCGCGCTTCTCGATGAACGTCTTGAACTTTTCCAGGTCAGACTGCGCCTGCTTCTCGATGATGTTGAGCTTGTCGCCGGCCTTCTCGACGATCCCCTCGGGCTCGTACTCGAGCGACAGTCGCACCGACGTGCGGTCGGCTCCGATCGAGTGGAAGAACACTGCGCCAGCGTTGGTAGCTCCCTCGGTAGCCGCCCAGGCAACCTTCTCGTCGGGGACCTGCTCCAGGATCGTGGCATCCCACTCGCGCTTCACGCCGGCGATCTCCGCTACCCAGTGCAGGCGGTTGTCGTCGAGCTGTGTCACTGTGCTCACCCCGCCCATGAACTGCGGGAAGTCCTCGAACTGCGTCCACTGGTTGTAGACGGCGCTGATGGGGGCATCGACCTCGATGCTCTTCTCGACCTTGGTGGTCACGATGTCTCCTTACGACGAAGGGGTACGGCCGGAGGCTTTCGCCTCTGCCTAGGGGCGTACCCGAAGCCGGGTAGTCGCAACCCTTCACGCGACCCGATTGTGGCGCCCGACGTTGACTCCACGGAGCAGGACAACGAACGACGTAGCGCTCCTCGCGTCACTGCGTGGCGTCCTCCTCCTCGCGCCGGTGGGCCTTTGCAACCTCTTCCAACGACGCGAGATCGACTGCCGACCGGTCCGCAACGGCGACGGCGCACGGGGTCACGCTGCGCAGGGTCGCCGTGCGTTTCCCCGACTCGAGGATCGCGCGTTCCCCGAGCAGCGCGCCCGGACCCACTTCGGTGACGACAGTGCCCTCGACCTCGACCTCGAGCACCCCGTCCAGCAGCAAGTAGAGGACATCGCCCGGATCACCTTGCCGGGCCAGCACCTCGCCGGCCGGGATGCGAACGATCCGGGGCCGCTTGTCGCCGGTCATGATGTCGCGAGACAGCTTGCGCTCCAGCGCCGACTCGACCGCGCTGACCAGCGCCGGTGAGTCCTCGTCTCCCCACGGCGAGTGGCGCCCGAACGCCTTCAAACTCCAGGTGCTGTAGTCGATGACGGCCGACTTCGACTGCAGGCGCCCCTCGTGGTCATAGATCCAGTGCCGCGGGAAGGGGCTGGCGCCCTCGAGGTGGCCCAGGCTTGTCCCGTCCGCCCGCAGAGTGAGATGCAGCGTCGTCCACGCCAACGGCGCAGCCAGCTGGACGAAGGGAGGGTGGCTCACCCGCCTCGGTGCCGGAACCCCGGTCCGGCCACCGGCCGTCTGCTCGAAGCGGAGCTCGCCGTCGGTCTGCGCTTCGGCTCGGCGGAGGTCGGGCAGTGCGTACGCGGCGAACGTCAGCGACTGCGGACCGAGTCGCAGACTCGTGGAACCGATGAGCCCACTGCCGCTGTGCCCGGAGCTGACGACCTTGCCGTCCTCCACCTCGATCCACGCCGCAAGACGGTTGACGAAGCGACAACGGTCGGCGGCGATGAACGCCTCGAAGTCCTCGATCACATCGGGCGGCGGGTCGTCATAGTGAGCGAGCCCCGCGGCGAACGGAAGCTTGTAGACCGCCCCGGTCACCGCCTCGCTGGGAATCCAGGACACTGCGGTCACTGAGCCGTCAATGCGCATGGCCCGAGACTAGCCAGCCAAGGTGCGCACGGCGACCCCCAATCTTCGATCATCGATGCGACGCCACGGCCGTTGCGCCCATTCATAATGCACGTGTGGAGCTAACGCACTCGCCTGCGACGCTCACCATGCTGTTCAGCGACATCGAGGGCTCGACCCGCTTGCTGAGCAGGCTCGGTGAGCGCTGGGCAGAAGCGCTGTCAGTGCAGCGCTCGATCATGCGAGCAGAGATCGCCCGTTGGGGTGGCCGCGAGATGGGCACCGAAGGCGACAGCTTCTTCGTGGTCTTCGCCTCCGCCACCGACGCGGTCCGAGCGGCGTTGGCGATGCAGCATGGTCTCCAGGCGTACGCATGGCCGCTCGACGAACCGGTCCGGGTCCGGATGGGACTTCATTCCGGAGAGCCGAACCGCCACGACGACGGGTACGTGGGCATCGACGTGCATCGGGCCGCTCGGATAGCGGCGGCGGCGCACGGGGGCCAGATCGCGATGTCGGCCACAACCGCGCAGCTGGGAGCAGCCGGCATCGTCGAGGCACGGCTGAGCGACCTCGGCTGGCACCGGCTGAAGGACATCCCGGCGCCCGAGCACATCTTCCAGGTGACCGGGGAGGGACTGCTCAGCGAGTTTCCCCCGTTGCGGAGCCTTGGCACCCAGTCCAACCTGCCGCCGACGACCACTGCGATCGTCGGCCGAGATGGCGAGCAGGCAGAGCTGGCGGCGTTGTTCGCCCGCCCCGACGTGCGCCTCGTCACGCTCACCGGTCCGGGCGGCTCAGGCAAGACTCGGCTCGCCATCGCGGTTGCGGGCGACCAGGAGGACGAGCGAGCCGACGGTGTGTACTTCGTACCCTTGTCCAGCGTCACCTCCGCCGGCGTCATGTGGAGCACGATCGGCGAGGTCCTGGACATCCCGGGCGAGGGTCGTGCACCTCCGACGCTCTTCGAGTACCTCTCGCACCGCGACGCCTTTGTGGTGCTCGACAACCTCGAGCAGGTCGGGGGCGCGTCGACGGTCGTAAGCGAGCTGTTGTCGCATGCGCCGGGTATCAAAGTGCTCGCGACGTCCCGCCGGCCGCTGCACGTCGCCGGTGAGTTCGAGCACCCGGTCCCACCGCTGGAGTTTCCGGACGCCGCGACGCCCGATGCGAGCGTGGCACGGTCGTGCGGGGCGGTGGCACTGTTCGTCGAACGCGCGCGCATGGTGCGTCCCAACTTCTCGCTCGACGACAGCAATCTCCACGACGTCGTCTCGATCTGCGCGCGCCTCGACGGGATGCCGCTGGCCATCGAGCTGGCGGCGGCACGCTCGAAGCTTCTGAGCCCGAAAGCGATCCTCGCCCGGCTCGACGACAGCCTCGGGCTACGGGGCACCGAGCTAGAACGACCCGAGCGCCAACGGACGCTGCGCGACACCATTGCCTGGAGCTATGACCTGCTTTCCGGCGAACAGCAAGCCTTTTTTCGCCAGCTGGGCGTATTTGCCGGCGGCTGCGACCTCGATGCCGTGGCGGCAGTTGCGCAGGGAGCCGCCGATCCCCTGGACGAGCTGGCCGAGCTAGCTGACGCCAGCCTGGTGACCTTCCGCGAGGGCCGCGACGGGGAGCCTCGAGCGGGCCTGTTGCAGACTGTGCGCGCGTTCGCCCGCGAGCAGCTGGTGGCGGCGGGAGAGTGGGAGGCTACGGCACGACGGCACGCGGAGCACTACCTCGCGATGGCCGACGAGGTGACCCCGCGGCTGCGCAGTCCGCAGTACCTCGAGGCCCGAGATCGCATAGAGCTGGAGCTGGACAACCTGCGGGCAGCCCTGGAGTGGGCCCTCGGGCCGGGCCAAGCGGCGGAAGCCGGGACTGGAAGCAGGGTCAATCTCGGGCTAGAACTCTGCCGTTCCCTCGCCTGGTTCTGGTACGGCTGCGGCTACCCGGGTGAGGGCCGGCGGTGGTTGGAGCGGGCGGTGCAGCGCTCCGCCGGCCAGGACACACCCGAAGTCATCGCCGTGCTGCACGGTCTTGGCGTGCTCCTCCTTCAGCAGGGCGACGACGAGCAGGCGAAGATCGTGTTGTCTCGGTGCCTTGCGTTCTGGCGGGAACGCGGGGATGCCAGCGGGATGGCCCTCGAGCTCAACAGCCTGTCCGTGGCGCACCGCAACCTCGGAGACATCGACACCGCTCGTGACCTTCTGACGGAGGGCGTCGAGCTTGCCCGCAAGTCCGGAGACTGCCGGAAGCTGGCAAGCCTGTTGTCGACATCGAGCGTGTTGGAGATCGACACCGGCGCGCCGCGGCGCGCAATCGAGCTGCTCTCCGAGGCGCTGGAAGTCGACAGCGGACTCGAGGACGCGTGGGGCGTGGCAGTCGACCGCGTGAACTTGTCGGTAGCACACCTGGCGGCGGGACAGCCCGCTGAGGCGACGGAATGCCTGCGTGCGGTGGCCGCGGATGCGTTCGCCCTGAACGACGTCGACTTGACCATCAGCATGATCGAGATGCTCGCAGCGGTGGCGTCTCAGTCGGGTGAGGCCGCCACAGCGGCACGACTTCTCGGGACCAGCGAGACGATGCGCGCGCAGGCCGCGCTCCCCCGGCCGGAACCCGACACGGAGGTGCTCGAACGTTTTCTGGCAAAGGCCCGCTCAGCACTGGATGAGCCTTCCTGGCAGCGCCACGTCGCTGCCGGCGGCCGGCTGAGCGCTGAGGAGGCAGTCGCGGAGGGCCTGCCTTCAGCTTCCTGACCGGCGCTCGGCACGGCCGGTGACCGGGCGTGCAGTGGGCCCGAGTGGGGTACGGGACCGTCATGGAACATTTCGTGATCGCCACCGTCGCCGAGCAGAGCGCCGACTTCCGTCGCGTGCTCTGGACCGGCCAGCATGCGCAGCTCGTCATCATGACCATCCCGCCGAACGGCGAGATCGGCGAGGAGGTGCACGAGAACGTAGACCAGCTCCTGACCTTCGTCAGCGGAACGGGACGGGCCGAGGTCAACGGGGAGAGCCAGGACATCGCCCAGGGCGAGCTGGTCGCGGTGCCGGCCGGGGCAAAACACAACTTCGTCAACACCGGGCCGAACCCGCTGGTCCTCTACACGGTCTACGGGCCGCCCGAGCACGCCGACGGCGCGGTGCACCACACCAAAGCGGAAGCAGAGCAAGCGGAGGCGTCCGGAGAGGACGAGCCACCCCGCCCCTAGCAGGTCTCAGTGCCCGCGGTTGACGACCTTGCGGATGACGGTCATGACCATGAGCACGCCGATCACAGCGCCTGCGGTCACGCTGATGTTGTCCGTCCGCGGGTTGCCGGCCTCGTCCACGAAGCGGGCCTTGACTCGCTCGAGCTCGCGTTTAGCGATCGTCTTGGGATGCGAGCGGTAGACGAGTTGGTCGATTGTGCCGGCCAGCCGCTCGCGTACGGACTCCATCTCCGCCTGGATGGCGTCTGGGTCGCGCGCCGCGTTGCCGCCGACGCGGCTCGGGGCAGAGTCGGCCCGGGTTGCGGGCGTGGCGGCGTGGCTCACGTCGGTGCTCCTTGTCGATCGTCGCGACTGCTGGCCCGGGCTCAGCAGCGCTCAGTCTCGCATGCCCGTCACTGGGCTCGGCCAACGCTCGGAGGTGACTAGCATCGACGTGCGGGGCCGTAGCCCAATGGCAGAGGCACACGGTTTAGGTCCGTGCCAGTGTGAGTTCGAGTCTCACCGGCCCTACTCGGCTGAGTCGGCATCCAGTGCGGCGCGGACGAGCGGCACAGCCAGTCGCAGTGCCCGTCCGCGGTGGCTCAGTTGGTCCTTTTCCTCGGCCGGCATCTCGGCGGTGGTGCGGTCGTGCCCGGTTGGGACGAACAGCGGGTCGTAGCCGAAGCCATCCGCGCCGCGAGGATGCCGCAGGATCCGGCCGCGTACCTCGCCAACCACGACGTGTTCGGCGCCGCCCGGTCGGCAGACGGCGACAGCGCAGCGAAACGCCGCGCCGCGCCGGTCGTCCGGCACGTCATGGAGCTGGGCGAGTACGAGCGCGTTGTTGGCCGCGTCGTCCTTGGCTCGTCCCGACCACCGCGCGGACAGCACGCCGGGCATCCCGTGCAAGGCATCGACGCACAGGCCGCTGTCGTCCGCGAGCGACACCAGGCCGGTGGCCGCCGCGGCGGCGCGGGCCTTGAGCAGCGCGTTGCCCTCGAAGGTGGGTTCGGTCTCCGCCGGCTCGTCGAAGGGCTGGACGTCGTCGAGACCGACGACATCGACGTCGCGCAGCTCAGCCGACGCCAGACGGCGCAGCTCGACGAGCTTCTTCGGGTTGCGGGTGGCCAGCAACAGCCGTTGCACGGTCACGCCATGTCTGCGCTGACGAGCGCCTCTCGCTGCAGCACGGTGAGCTCGGTGCAACCGCGGGTGGCCAGCGTGAGCAGCTCGTCGAGCCGCGCGCGGTCGAACGGGTCCGCCTCCGCGGTGCCTTGCACCTCGACGAACAAGCCGCTGCCGGTCATGACGACGTTCATGTCCGTGTCGGCGCCCGCGTCCTCGGAGTAACACAGGTCGAGCAGCGGCTCCCCGGCGACGACGCCCACCGACACGGCCGCGACGGAGTCGCGCAGTGGCTCACCGGCGAGGGCGTCACGGTCGCGAAGATGGCTCACGGCGTCGGCGAGTGCGACATAGGCACCGGTGATGGCTGCGGTTCGCGTACCGCCGTCTGCTTGCAGCACGTCGCAGTCCATCACGATGGTGTTCTCTCCCAGCGCGCGGTAGTCGAGGACCGCCCGCAACGAGCGCCCCACGAGCCGGGAGATCTCGTGCGTACGCCCACCGATCCGGCCTTTCACGGACTCACGATCCGAGCGGGTGTGCGTGGCGCGCGGCAGCATGGCGTACTCCGCAGTCACCCAGCCGAGCCCGCTGCCCTTGCGCCACCGCGGCACCCCGAGCTCGACGCTCGCTGCGCACAAGACGCGGGTGGCGCCGAACTCCACGAGCACGGAGCCTTCGGCGTGGTCGAGCCAGTTGCGCGTGATCGCGACCCGTCGCAGCTGGGCAGGGCCTCGGCCGTCGACGCGTTCGGGCATGCGCTGACCCTATCCGCGGAAGGCTCTGAGGACGCTCAGATGTCGTACGTCGCGCCGGGCTTGGCCAGCTCGAGCGGCCCGTCGTATGTCAGCTGCGCCTCGGCGAGGGCGCCCGCCGGGTCGTACCAGGGTGGGACGTGGGTGAGCACCAGCATCCGGGCGCCCGCGCGCGTTGCATGGTCACCGGCCTGCCCACCGGTCATGTGCAGGTCCGACGGGTTTTCTCGCCCTTCGCGGAAAGACGCCTCGCACAACAACAGATCGGCGTAGGCAGCCAGGCTCACCAACGAGTCGCACGGACCGGTGTCGCCGGAGTAGACGAGGCGGCGGCCGTCGTGCTCGACGCTGATCGCGTACGTCTCCACGGGGTGGTGCACTCGGGCGACCTGGATGCCGAACGGCCCGATGCGTAGCGGGGCTACTTCTCCCCAGACGTGGAACTCGAACTGCCGTGCTTTCAGCAGCTCACCGGGCGAGCCGTAAGCCCGGTCGACCCGTTGCGCAATGTCCGCGGGGCCGTAGACCGATAGCGGGCGGCGCGGACCGCTCGGGTGGAACTTGCGTGCGACGAAGTAGGCGGTGAGGTCGACGCAGTGGTCGGCGTGCAGATGCGAGATCAGCACCGCGTCAACGTCGAAGACGTCGGTTGCTGCCTGCAGCGGCCCGAACGCTCCGTTGCCAAGGTCGAGGACGAGTCGCCACGTGCGTCCGGCATACGGCGCTTCGACGAGGTAGCAGCTCGCGGCCGAGTCCGGACCTGGGTATGACCCTGAGCAGCCGACGATGGTGAGCCTCATGCGCCCACCCAAGCGAACTGGTCCACTGTCTCGATCTCGGGTCCCAGGAACCGCCGGCCGACGTCTCGGAACTGCGCGGCCTCGCCGGTGGTGAGAAACCGGTGAGTTGGCAGGGGCAGCGCCGGGTCACGTTCGAGCCGGTGGTGGACCAGCAGCCGGTAGACGTCCTTGGCGGTCTCTTCCGCGCTCGACACCAACGTGACGGCATCGCCCATGACGTAGGAGATGGGTCCGGTCAGCAAGGGGTAGTGGGTGCAGCCGAGGACGAGGGTGTCGATGCCGGCGGCACTCAGTGGGTCGAGGTAGTCGTGTGCCACCGACATCAGCTCAGAGCCGCTGGTGACGCCCTTCTCCACGAACTCGACGAAGCGCGGGCAGGGTCGTGTGTAGAGGCTGACCTGCGGGGCCGCGGCGAACGCGTCGTCGTACGCCATCGATGCCGCGGTGGCCTGCGTGCAGATGACGCCCACCCGGCCGCTGCGAGTGGCGGCGACAGCTCGTCGAGTCGCCGGCAGGATCACCTCGACCACCGGCACCGGGTAGCGCTCGCGGGCGTCGCGCAGCACCGCCGCGCTGGCGGAGTTGCACGCGATCACGAGCGCTTTGACGCCCTGCTCGACGAGGTGGTCGAGGCACTCGAGCGCGAACTCGCGCACCTCGGTGATCGAGCGGGTCCCGTACGGCTGGCGCGCGGTGTCGCCGAAGTAGAGCACCGGCTCGTGCGGGAGCTGGTCGAGGACGGCGCGAGCGACGGTGAGCCCACCGAAGCCGGAGTCGAAGATTCCGATGGGTGCGTCCGTCACGCTTGGAGGGTACGGGGCCACCCGCTGGCCGGCCGACGTGGTCAGCCGCAGCGCGACGCTCCGGGCCGCGGTGGACGGCTTCTCTGGCGTGTCTGGGGTCGATCGCCTGGTGAAGAGCGCCGGCAATCGACCCCAGAGCCGGGCGGGCAGGAACTAGTCCACAGCTTTGTGACTCGCCACAAAGTCTGGTCGTCGGTGTCGCAAGGCTCGACGGATGCCCTCGCGGGAGCTAGGACCTTCGCTGAGCACTTTTGCAGCGGCTCAGGGCGGCGTGCTCCACCGTGCTCAGATCCTTGACCAGGGTCGGACCGAGGACTGGATCAAGGCTCAGTTGGTGGCTCGACGCTGGGCACGAGTCTTTCCCGGCACCTACGCCACCTTCACCGGCCCGCTGCCGTGGCTGAGCCATGCCTGGGCAGCCGTGCTGTACGCCGGACGAGGTGCGGTGCTCGGTGGCGAGAGCGCCTTGCTCGCCGCTGGCATGCGTCGCAATGTTGCCCCGCTGCCGATCGTCGTGTGCGTGCCGCACGAGCGAAACGTTGAGCCACCACGGGGTGTCGTGTACCACCGTCGTCGGCATCTCAGCCAGCTCAGCCACGCCGGAGGTGGGCCGCCTCGCCTCCGATTGGAGATTGCAGTTCTGGAGACCGCTAGCGATCAACGGGGAGCCGGCCGCGCGATCGGCGTCATCGCTGACGCCTGCCAGCAAAGGCTTACGACCCCAGACAGGCTCGAGCAGGCGATGGCACTCAAGCCACGCCTACGGTGGCGAACTGAGCTGGCTGCCGTCGTGGCTGACGTATCGGCCGGTGCATACTCATTCCTCGAGGTTGAGTACATGCGACGGGTAGAGCGTCCGCACGGTTTGCCCACCGGGACACGTCAGCGCAGCGTTCGGACCGGCCGACGAAGGTGGTACCGCGACGTCGAGTACGTCGGTTTCGGAGTCATCAGTGAACTCGACGGCCGCCTGGGGCATGAGGCGCTTCTCGACCGGGCCAGCGACATGGTTCGGGATAACGCGGCCAGTCACAGTGGCGCCGCCACCTATCGCTTTGGTTACGTGCAGGTCACCGAGAGGAGCTGCGAGACGGCCGGCATCGTCGCGGACGCGTTGCGCCGCCGCGGCTGGCGTGAGTCGGTGCGGCGTTGCGGTGCCGAGTGCCAGCTTCGGGGGTGATCACCAGCGCCCGCACCCTGGCGAACAACCCCAAACGCGTGGGCGGGTGCCGCACACTACGCCCACAGCTGGCCCTCCAGGCGCCGCTCCGCCTCCTCGAGCGTGCCTTCGTAGGCGCCCGTAGAGAGGTACTTCCAGCCGCCGTCGCACACGACGAACACGATGTCGGCGCGCTCGCCGGCCCGTACGGCCTTCGCCGCCTGCGCCAGCGCAGCGTGCAGGATCGCGCCGGTCGAGATGCCGGCGAACAGGCCCTCGGCATCGAGCAGCTGCCGCACCCGGCGCACGGCGTCTCGGGGGCCGACCGAGAAGCGGGCGTCGATCAGCGACTCGTCGTAGAGCTCGGGTACGAACCCCTCGTCGAGGTTGCGCAGGCCGTAGACGACCTCGCCGTAGCGAGGCTCCGCGGCCACGATGCGTACGGACGGCTTGTGCTCGCGAAAGTAGCGACCGACCCCCATCAGCGTCCCGGTGGTGCCCAGCCCGGCAACGACGTGGGTGACCGACGGCAGGTCGGCAAGGATCTCCGGCCCGGTCGAGTCGAAGTGGGCGGCGGCGTTCGCAGGGTTGCCGTACTGGTAGAGCAGCACCCAGTCGGGGTGCTCCCCCGCCAGCCGCTTGGCGACCCGGACCGCCTCATTGGATCCGCCCGCAGCCGGTGAGAACACCACCTCGGCGCCCCACATCGCCAGCAGCTGGTGCCGCTCGGGTGAGGTGTTCTCCGGCATGACGCACACCAGGCGCTAGCCACGCAACCGCGCGACCATCGCCAGCGAAATTCCCGTGTTGCCGGACGTCGGCTCCAAGATCGTGCAACCCGGTGTGAGAACGCCGCCCTTCTCGGCGTCGAGCACCATCGCCACAGCGGCACGGTCCTTCACCGACCCGGTCGGGTTGCGGTCCTCCAGCTTCGCCCACAGCGCCACGTCAGGCGACGGGGAGAGCCGGGGTAGCCCGACGAGCGGCGTGTTGCCTACCGAGTCGAGCAGGGAGTCGAAGCGCATGGACGTCAGCCGTCGGACCGGGTACGGGTCAGGCTCCGCCGGCCACCGCAGGCAGTACGACGACGTGGTCGCCGTCGTCGACGGGGGTCTTCAGCCCGCCGGTGAACCGGACGTCCTCGTCGTTGACGTAGACGTTGACGAAGCGGCGCAGGTTGTCGCCCTCGACGAGCCGCTCCGACAGGCCGGGATGACGCTGCTCGAGGTCGTCGACCAGCTCGGCGAGGGTCGCGCCATCGGCTTGTACGGCTTTCCGCCCGCCGGTGTAGGTGCGCAGGATCGTCGGGATGGTGACCTCAATCGGCATGTGTCGGCTCCGCGTAGAAGATGATTGGTGGCTCGGCAGGTCCAACGCCGCAGGCGCTGCCCTCATTCCGCCCGAGCGGTCCGCAGGTCGGCCTAGCCCACGGCGGGCAGGTCGCCGACCACCACCACCTCTTCCTCGCTCACCTCGCCACCGTCGATGCGGTAGGAGCGGAACTCCACCGGCCCGTCGGCGTTGCCGTGCTCCCTGGTCGACACGATGACGTAGTGGGCGTTCGGCTCACTGGCCAGCGCGAGGTCCGTACGCGAGGGGTAGGCCGGCGTGGCGGTATGGGAGTGGTAGATCACGACCGGCTCCTCGTCGGCGGCATCCATCGCCTTCCACACCGCGAGCTGCTCGGCGGGGTCGAACCGAAAGAACGTCGGGGAGCGCTCCGCGTTGGCCATCGCAACGAACCGCTCCGGCCGATCACGTCCTGCCGGCCCGGCGACGATGCCACACGCCTCGTCGGGATGGTCGCGGCGCGCGTGCGCGACGATCGCGTCGTACGTCGCCTGGTCGATGGTCAGCATCGGCTCACCCGCCCGGCCGGGGCAGCGCCAGCACGAGCGTCTCCTGCAGATAGCCCAGCCAGCCGTAGATGTCGTACATCTGCGCACGAGGGTCGTCGTCGGCAAGCCGCTCCCAGCGCCGGTCGTCCTCGTCCTCGATGCCCAGTCGCGTCGCGAGCGCCAGCCGAAGGTCGGTCAGGCAGCGCAGCCACGCCTGCGACGTCTCGGCGTCCAGCACCACCTCCACCACATCGTCGCGGTCGTCGTCGGCCAGGTGCTCTGCCTCTTCGTCGGCTTCGGGCAGACCTCCGTCGTGCAAGGTGTCGATCAGCGCTCGGGCGTTGCGGACCTTGCCTTCGCGCAGTCCCTGCTCGGTGTAGCGGCGAAAGTCCGCGGCTGCCTCGTCGTCGTCGCGGTAGGCGTCCGGGAGCAGCCGCGCCAACACCGGGTCATCCGGCGGGTCGACGGGGCCCTGGAAGTCGAGCAGCGACGCCAGCGGGTCGACCTGGCGCGCAGCGGAGGGTTGGTCGTCGGCGAGCAGCTCGACGAGCTGGGCGGCCAGGCTGCGCAGCAGCATCGCCTCGACGACTCCGAACGCCGCGAGCGTCGAGCCGCCACTGACCCGCGAGAAGCCGTTGCTCATGCATCCACTTTCTGCAGGGTCGCCCACAGGCTGTAGCCGTGCATCGCTTGAACGTCGCGCTCCATCTCTTCCCGTGAGCCGTGGGAGACGACCGCCTTGCCTTCCTTGTGCACCTGCATCATCAGCTTCTCGGCCACCGCCCGAGGATGGCCGAAGTACGTCTCGAAGACGTAGGTCACGTAGGACATGAGGTTGACCGGGTCGTTCCACACGATGGTCATCCACGGCAGGTCGACCGAGGTGGCTTGCTGCTCGAGCAGCTCCTCCTCCTGGGCGGGCCGCTCGACCTCGGTGGGACTGGGCGCGACGGACATAGGCCCATTCTCCCCCGCGCCGGGCGCCGATTACACGGTGGCCGCCAGCGCCACCAGCCGGCCCTAGGCTGCGGACGTGGAGACGACAGCCCTGCTGACCGACCACTACGAGCTGACCATGGTGCAGGCAGCTCTGCGGGCCGGCACCGCTGCGCGGCCGTCGGTCTTCGAGCTGTTCGCCCGGCGCCTGCCGAGTGGGCGCCGGTACGGCGTCGTTGCCGGCACCGGCCGCCTGCTCGACGCGCTCGAGCGGTTCCGCTACGACGACGAGTCGCTGCGCTGGCTGGCCGACCACGAGGTCGTCGACGCGCGCACCCGCGAGTGGCTCGCGGCGTACACGTTCGGCGGCGACATCTGGGGCTATCCGGAAGGCGAGACCTACTTCCCGCACTCCCCCTTGCTGGTCGTAGAGGCCAGCTTCGCCGAGTCGGTGCTGCTCGAGACGTTGTGCCTGTCGATTCTCAACTACGACTCTGCCGTCGCCTCGGCTGCCTCGCGGGTTACCGCCGTCGCCGAGGACCGTCCGTGCATCGAGATGGGCTCTCGGCGTACCCATGAGCGGGCCGCGGTGGCTGCCGCCCGCGCCGCCTACATCGCCGGCTTCGCCGCCACCTCCAATCTTGCCGCGGGCCGGCTGCACGGTGTCCCGACGACCGGCACCAGTGCGCACTCCTTCACGTTGCTGCACGACAGCGAACGCGCCGCGTTCACTGCACAGGTCGAGTCGCTGGGCCGAGGTACGACTCTCCTGGTCGACACCTACGACGTCGCGCAGGCCGTACGCCTCGCGATCGAGGTCACCGGCACCGACCTTGGTGCGGTCCGCATCGACTCCGGCGACCTACCGATGGTTGCCCGGCAGGTACGTCGGCAGCTCGACGAGCTCGGTGCCGCCAAGACGCGGATCATCGTCACCGGTGACCTGGACGAGTACGCCGTAGCCGGGCTGGCCGCCGCGCCGGTCGACGGCTACGGGGTCGGCACGTCACTGGTAACCGGGAGCGGTCATCCAACGTGCGGATTCGTCTACAAGCTGGTCGCGCGGGCGGCATCGGACGATCCCGCCGCACCGCTGGTCTCGGTGGCGAAGCGCAGCGAGGACAAGTGGTCGGTCGGCGGACGCAAGTGGGCGATGCGGCGGCTGTCCGCCGACGGCGTCGCACAGGCCGAGGTGGTCGGAGTCGACGCGCCACCCGCGAACGACGGGGACGACCGCAACCTGCTCGTGCCCTTGGTGCGGGCCGGCGAGATCGTCGGTCGGGAATCCCTGCTCGCGGCGCGCGAGCGGCACGAGCGTTCCCGGGCCGAGCTGCCACTGCCGGCCCGCCAGCTCTCCCGCGGCGAGCCGGCCATCCCCACCGAGTTCGTGGGCAGCGAGCGCAGTCCTCATGTGGAGCTGCGGCGATGACCCACGCGCTGTTGGTTGTGGACGTACAAAACGACTTCTGTGAAGGGGGCAGCCTGGCAGTGCCCGGCGGGTCGGAGGTAGCGTTTCGAATCGGAGCGTTGCTGCGGCGCTGGCGCGACACCGAGCCCCGCGACCCCCCTTACGACGTCGTCGTGGCCACCCGCGACCACCACATCGACCCTGGCGGGCACTTCTCGCCTGAGCCCGACTTCGTCGAGTCCTGGCCGGTCCACTGCGTCGCTGACTCCGATGGCGCGGCGTTTCATCCCAACCTCGACCCGCAGCCCTTCGACGCGACATTCCTCAAGGGCGAGTACGCCGCCGCCTACTCCGGCTTCGAGGGGCGGTCGCGAGACGGCCGCGACCTGGCTGAATGGCTGACTGGGCACGGTGTCGA
>DATHBP010000051.1:0-5777 GCA_035296085.1 Nocardioidaceae bacterium
CGGTGCTCGAGTGCGTGGGCACCAAGGAGTCGATGCAGCAGGCCATGGACTGCACACGCCCGGGCGGTTACGTGGGCTATGTAGGTGTGCCGGCCGGTGGCGCCGAGCTGCCGATCCGCCAGATGTTCGGGAACAATCTCAACGTCGCCGGCGGAGTCGCGCCAGTACGCGCCTACCTGCCGGAGCTGCTCGCCGACGTGCTCGACGGCAGCATCGACCCAGGTCGCGTCTTCGACGTGGAGATGCCGCTCGAGCAGGTCGCCGACGCCTACGCGGCGATGGACGAGCGCCGGGCGATCAAGGTGCTGCTGCGGCCCTAACCGGGCTGTCTGTGCCCGGGCAACGTCCGGGCCCCGCCATCGGACCCTTCCCTGGTCGGGCGAAACGTGCCACTATGCGCGCGTACGGTCTGCGGCCGATCCGTCGACCTGTCTTAAGGCGTAGCGCGCGCTCGCGCGCCTAAGTCCTCTGGAGGACGCACTTGAGAGCATTCGTCAAGAGCGCACTGGCCGTCACGGCGGTCGGCGCGCTTTCCGCAGCTCTGCTGCCAGGACCGGCAGCAGCCGGACCGGCTTCCAGCAGCGTGCCTGGCTCGCGTGACAGCGGGCGTAGCCACGATCCGGGGATCCGCCCCGACAACCTGCCCAACCCCATCGCCGAGAAGCAGTTGGCGCTGCGTGACAAGGCGATCAACCTCGTGATCCGCGGCAAGCGCGAAGTGCAGAAGAACGGCCCCTCCGGCGTCGTCAAGCTCGCCGATGGGCAGTACGCCGAGGTGAGCCGCGAAGCCACGGACGCAGACCCGGACCAAGTCCTCACCTTCCTCGTGGAGTTCGGCAACCGGCACAAGGACGGCACGCCGATGGCGAGGCCCGGCCCGTTGCACAACAACATCCCGCGTCCCGACCGCAAGTGGGACGGCAGCTCTACCGACGACAACTCCACCTACTGGCGCAAGAACTTCAACCGCGGCTACTACATGGACTTGTTGTTCGGCGACAAGAACTCGATGGCCCACTTCTACAAGAAGCAGTCCAGCGGCAACTACGCCCTTGCCGGTGACGTGAGCCCCTGGGTCAAGCTGCCTTATCGGGAGTCCCGCTACGGCTACAACAGGGACCAGGCCGACGGCTACTGGAACTACGTCAAGGACAGTGCCCGCTCCTGGTACCGCGCGAAGATCAACCAGGGCTGGTCGGAAGCCAAGATCACCAACTACCTCTCCGACTTCGACAAGTGGGACCGCTACGACGCCGACGGTGATGGCGACTTCAACGAGTCCGACGGCTACATCGACCACTTCCAGGCGATCCACGCCGGCGAAGGGGAAGAGTCCGGCGGCGTGCCACCGTGGGCGATCTGGTCGCACCGCTGGTACGCCTTCCCGACCCTGTTCGGCCAGGCTGGCCCCCAGGGCGCGAAGTTCGGTGGCGTGAAGATCGGCAAGTCCGGCTTCTGGATCGGTGACTACACCACCGAGCCGGAGAACGGCGGTCTTGGTGTCTTCGCGCACGAGTACGGTCACGACCTCGGTCTCGCCGACTACTACGACACCGCCGGCGGCGACAACGGCACCGGTTTCTGGACGATCATGTCGGCCGGTTCCTGGCTCAACAAGGGCGGCAACAGCATCGGCACCAAGCCTGGCTACATGGGCATCCACGAGAAGCTGCTGCTCGGCTGGCTCGACTACGAGTACATCCCCTACGCGCCGGGCAGCCGGCAGCGGGTGTCCCTCGGCCCGGCCGAGATTCAAGGGCGCCATGCCCAAGGGCTTGTGGTCGGACTGCCGCAGGCGTCGCAGACCGTCGAGTACAACACTCCGCACTCCGGCAACTGGGAGTGGTGGGGCGGTAGCGCCGACAACCTCAACACCACGCTGACCCACGAGGGCTGGGACCTCACCGGCACCACCAACGCAGAGTTCACGGCGTGGGCTTGGTACGACATCGAGGAGGGGTACGACTACCTCTACGGCGAGGTGTCGGTCAACGGTGGGGCCTGGCAGAACGTGCCCGAGTCCAACCACCCAGACACCGGTATCGACGGCAGCACGACCGAATGGGAGCAGATCAGCTACGACCTGTCTCCCTACGCGGGAGAGTCTGACGTCCGCTTCCGGTTCCGCTACCAGACCGACACCGGCGTCCACTACGCCGGACCGTTCCTGGACGACTTCCAACTGGTCGAGGACGGCAACGTCACGTACTCCGACGACGTGGAAGCCGGCACGGACGGCTGGACCGCTGATGGCACGTGGCAGCGCACCACCGGTACGGAAACCGAGACGGCATCGCAGTACTACCTGGCCGAGAACCGTCGCTACATCGGCTACGACCGCACGCTGCGGACCGGCCCGTACAACTTCGGCTGGGCCTACACCCGACCGAACTGGGTGGAGCGCTTCCCCTACCAGGACGGCTTGCTGATCTGGTACTGGAACAACCTTTACGAGGACAACAACACCAGCGTGCACCCGGGCTACGGGTGGGCGCTGCCGGTCGACTCACGTCCAACACCGATCACGTTCAACGACGGCTCGCTGCTGGGCAACCGGCGTCAGCCCTTCGACGCGACCTTCGGCCGGTCGGTCACCAACCCGGTGACCTTCCACCGGGAGGCAGTTGACCGCAAGGGCAACCCCTACATGATGAGGGAGCACCTCGGCGTCCGTCGTCAGCTCAGCGTGTTCGACGACTCGCGGAAGAACGAGTACTGGTCGAAGCGCAACCCATGGGGCAGCACCAAGGTCGCCGGGTCGGACACTCAGATCAGGGTTCTCTACGAGACGAGTGACGGACGCCGCACCGACCTTCGGGTGGTGTTCGAGTAAGGGCATGACCGTGCGGCGCCCAGGTGCCGCGCACACGACAGGGCCCGGAGGGGCGGTGGAAACACCGCCCACTCCGGGCCCTTCGTCGTCGCCTAGCGCGCCAGCAGAGCGCCACGCGGTGGTGCCGACCGCTCAGGCCGTGACTGCCTTGGCGGCACTCTTGCGGGCCCTCGGGTCGCTCGGCTTGCGGGGTGCGGTCTTCTTCAGCTCGAGCATCTGGGCGCCGATCTCCTGCAGCGTCTTACGGCCCAGTCCCTCGCGCACCTTGGGGAACCACTCCTCTTCCTCTTCCTCGATGTGGTGCTCGACGCTCTCGATCAACACCGTCGTCTTGGCGTCGAAGTGCTCGTGCTCGGGGCTCATGGCTTCGAGCTCCAGGCACAGCACGTCGGCGACGTGGTGCTCTTCGTAGGACTCGAGGACGTCGTCCTCGAGGTCGGGGAGCAGCGCGCGGATGCGCGGGTACATCCCTTCGTTCTCGATGTAGGTGTGCACGGTCAGCAGAGCCAAGATCTCGTCGACCAGCTGGCCCTTGCGTTGGGTGGCGTCGTCGCCGGCCTTCTCGAACGCCCGGAACAGGCGTCGGACCTCTTTGTGGTCGTCTTTGAGGACGACGATGGCGTCGGTGGACATGGCGAACTCCTTCGGGCGGCAGGCGGTTGGCGGGCAGCGCTACTCGGACACGTCCTCCAGCATCTCCCCGACCTGGGCGTTGGGAAGGGCGCGGGCGACGTCGGCCTGGCTGAGCATCCCGACGAGTCGGTGGCCGTCGATCACCGGCAGTCGTCGCACCTGGTGGTCTGACATCGTCTGCAGCGCCTCTTCGGCGGAGTCGTCTGCGCCAATGGTGACGGGCTTGCCCTGCCCCATGTCGCCAGCCTTGACGTCGGCCGGGTTCTTGCCGTCGGCGATGCAGCGGACCACGATGTCGCGGTCTGTCAGGACGCCCTTGAGCCGGTCGTCCTCGCCGCAGATGGGGAGCGCGCCCACGTCGAGGTCGCGCATCTTGCGGGCTGCGTCGACGAGCGTCTCGCCGGCCTGTACGCACTCCGCGCCTTCGGTCATCAGATCGCGGGCGGTTGTCATAGGGTCCTCCTGAGTCGTCGGAGCGGGGTCTGCACGCGACCCTAGCCCCGCGGCGGTGGGTTGGGACCAAGGGCCGCCCACCACGGACGGAGGCGCCATGGGCACCGGACTCCCGCCGGCCTCGTCCGCTGCGCGCGGCACCCGCCCCGGTGCCGCATGACTTCGCCGGTGTCGGAGCTGTTCGACTCATCGCGGTGGCGGGTCGTCGACGGGCTCGAGGATCTCACCGACATCACCTACCACCGGGCGGTCGACCAGGGCACCGTGCGGATCGCATTCAACCGACCGGAGGTACGCAACGCCTTCCGCCCGCGCACCGTCGACGAGCTGCACCGCGCCTTGGACCACGCCCGGATGGCGTCCGACGTCGGCACCGTGCTGCTCACCGGCAACGGGCCGTCGCCGCGAGATGGCGGCTGGGCGTTCTGCTCCGGCGGCGACCAGCGCATCCGTGGCCGCGCCGGCTACCAGTACGCCGCCGGCGACACGGCCGAGGGTGTCGACACCGCGCGGCTCGGCCGCCTGCACATCTTGGAGTGCCAGCGGCTCATCCGGTTCATGCCCAAAGTCGTGATCGCCGTCGTACCCGGATGGGCAGCGGGCGGCGGCCACAGCCTGCACGTGGTGTGCGACCTGACGCTGGCGAGCGCCGAGCATGCGCGGTTCAAGCAGACCGACGCCGATGTGGCCAGCTTCGACGGGGGATTTGGGTCGGCCTACCTCGCCCGCCAGGTGGGCCAGAAGCTCGCCAGGGAGGTCTTCTTCCTCGGCGACGAGTACGACGCGGTCGCCGCTCACCGGATGGGCATGGTCAACGCGGTCGTCGCGCATGAGCAGCTGGAGCAGGTCGCGCTCGAGTGGGCGGCTCGGATCAACGCCAAGAGCCCCACGTCGATTCGCATGCTCAAGTACGCGTTCAACCTCATCGACGACGGTCTCGTCGGGCAGCAGCTGTTCGCCGGTGAGGCGACCCGGCTCGCATACATGGGAGATGAAGCCGCCGAGGGCCGCGACGCGTTCCTGGAGAAGCGCCCGCCGGACTGGTCCGCGTTTCCCTATTACTACTGATGGAGACCGCCGACGTCAGCCCGGCAGACCGCCGGCGCCAACAGAGGGCGTGGTACTGGTACGACTGGGCCAACTCCGCGTACGTCACCACCGTGACCACAGTGCTGTTCGCGCCGTACCTGATCTCCGTCGCGGAGACGGCAGCCTGCGGTGACGTCGACGCCCCCGGGGGCCGATGGCTTGGCCCCGAAGGTGCGGAGGTGTGCCCCGCCGACTTGTCGGTCCTGGGCCTCACCGTGTCACCAGGGTCGCTGCCGTCCTACATCATCACGTTCTCCACGATCCTGTCCGCGCTGGTGCTGCCGCTGCTCGGCGCCGCCGTCGACCGCACCGAGCACAAGAAGCAGGTACTAGCCGGCTTTGCGTGGACCGGGGCGGCTGCCGCCGCGCTCGTGTTCTTCGCTACCGGGGAGAACTGGGAGCTCGGCGCGGTCGCGATCATCGCGGCCAACCTGTGCCTTGGGGCCTCGCTGGTCGTCAACGACTCCATCCTGTGCCTGGTCGCCACGGAGGACGAACGCGACCGGGTCTCCTCGCGGGGCTGGGCCTTCGGCTACCTAGGTGGCGGCCTGCTGCTGGCGGTCAACTTGGTCCTGGTGACGTTTCGCGGCTCCCTCGGCTTGGACGCTGGCCTCGCCGCCCGGATCGCCATGCTTTCCGCGGCGGTGTGGTGGGCGGGCTTCACCGTCATCCCGTTTCGGCGCTTGCGCAACTACCGGCCAACCCATGTGGTGCCGCAGCAGGGGTCGCTGGTCGCCCAGAGCTTCGGTCAGCTCTGGGCGACGCTGAA
>DATHBP010000052.1:0-21881 GCA_035296085.1 Nocardioidaceae bacterium
AGCGGCAGGATCAGCCCGCGGATGCGCGCCAACCACGCCCACGACCGGCTACGCCTCACCATCGAAGAACAGCCCATGATGCTGGCGGACGTGTTCGCCGTGAACAAGGTCTTCCGGCGCAGCTTCTGGGACCGTGCCGACCTGTCGTTCCCCGAGGGCACCTCCTACGAGGACCAGGTCGCCCTCACTCGGGCGTTCCTCATGGCAGCCGCTTTCGACGTGCTCCGCCACACCGTCTACGTGTGGCGCTCCCGGACCGACGGGTCCTCGATCAGCCAACAGCGCCACGAGCTCCGGGACCTGAACGACCGCATCGTCACCAAGCGCGCCAGCACCGCGATGGTCCACGCCTACGCCTCGCCGTCAACGCAGCGGGTGTGGCACGTCGGCGTCCTGCCGATCGACATGGTGTCGTACTTCTGGCAGGTGCCAGGCTGCTCCGCGGAGTACTGGCAGCTCCTGCGCGCAGCAATAGCCGAGTTCTGGGCCGGCGCTGGCTACTCCTTCGCCGAGGTTGCGCTGCCAGTCCAGCAACGCCAGATGGGGTGGCTAGTCGAGCACGACCGGCGGCGAGACCTCGAGAGGTTGGTCGACTTGGTCCGCGCCCACCCGAACGGCCTGCCGGTAGCAGTGGACGGCGAGCGGGTGCGCTGCCTCCTGCCAGGTGCTGACGACCCAGACAGTGGCATCCCTGCGGAGCTGTACGAGCTGAGCGCCGCCGAGCTGCGCTGGGAGGCGCGGCTTCTCGACATGGGGTGCGCGGCCGACACGATCTCGCTGCATGGCTTCGCGCTCGTACGCAGCGTCCCCTCGGCGGGGCACAAGATGACGCTCGCGATGGTGGCGACTGCGGACACCGGCGTCCGGGCCGATGTCGAGATCGAGGGACGCAACGAGCCGCGAGCGACGAGGTGGGTCGCGCAGTCCGCACACGACTACGACAGCTACGGCTTCGAGGCCACACTGCACGCTGGGGTGCTCGCTGACCTCACGCGGCGGTCCAGCCCGCAGGGCACGTCGTCGTGGACGTTCACGATGACGCGCACCATCGAAGGACTCACGCGCTCGGGCTCGTTCACGAGCTGGCTGCCGAGGCTCACCCAGCGTGGCTGGCAGCAGCTGTCCTCCGGTATGGAGTTCCGGCTGGTCGGCCACGACGGTGAGCTGTGTTTGCAGCTGCGACCGGTCGAGGGCTCGCCCGACGAGATTCCGCCGCCGCCCTCTACGCTCACCGGTCATGACTAACCCGGTAGCCGTCATCGTCGGCGTGGGACCCGGCCTCGGCGCTGCGGCGGCCCGCTGCTTCGGGCGCGCCGGCTATGACGTCGCGCTGGTCGCCCGCACGCAGAGCAAGCTCAGCGCCATCGCAGCCGAACTGGAGGCCGCGGGCATCACGGCGGGCTGGGCGCCTGCCGACATCGCTGACGCTGAGGCTCTGACAGCCGCGATCGAACGATTCGGCGAGCACACCGGCCGCATCGACGTGATCCACTACAACGCCGTTGCCTTCCGGCCCGCTCGAGCCACCGAGCTCAGCGCCGACCAACTGCTCGCGGACCTCGCTGTCGGCACTGCTGGTCTCCTCTCGGCCGTAGCAGCGGGACGCCAGCTGATGGGTCCGGGCAGCTGCGTCCTCGCGACCAACAGCAGCACCGCCGACCGGCCGATGCGCAGCGCCGCCAGTCACGGTGTCCAGAAGGCAGCGCTCCGCAACCTCGTCGACGTCCTGGACCGGGAGCTGCGCGGGGACGGAATCCGGGCGGCCAGCATCACCGTCAAGGGCACCCTCGCCGTCGGTACGCCGTTCGACCCCGACCGCGTCGCGGCGGCGATCGTGGCCCTCGCCGCGGCGGCATCAGCAGCTGGAGATGACTGGCGTACAGACGTCCCCTACACCGGCTGAGGCGGTCGCGCCGCCACTGTTACCGGCCGCTCGTGGGTCCAGGGGTTCCTGCCATCAGGTGTAAGCGGAGTGCAACAGGGGTACGACTGAAGGTGCTCAAGTCCGCACGCCACCAAGGAGGTTCCTATGGGTATCGGCGACAAGTTGGACAACCAGGCCGAAAGCCTGTCCGGCAAGGCCAAGGAAGCGGCCGGCAGCGCAACCGGCGACGAAGACCTCAAGACTGAAGGCAAGGCCGACCAGAGCAAGGCCGACCTCAAGCAGGCAGGCGAGAAGGTCAAGGACGCCTTTAAGTAGGCCTATCGCTCGTACGACCCGGACCCCCGCTGCCTAACGCGGCGGGGGTCCGCTCGCGTTTGTGCAGAGGGGCGTGAGGTGGCTGAGCCGCCCGGCGTGTCGCAGCCAGTTCGCGCCACTCGGCGCATCGGGCAGCGCCAGTCGGCGCATCGAGCGGGCGCCCGTTCGCCTCGCCACCTTCCCGACGCAAGCGGGGGCTTTCCGCGCCCCTTTTGCGGTGGTGGGTGGCCCCCAGAAGACGGCAACACGAGGCAAATGGTGGCGGCGGCCGACCCGTGGCTAGCCGGGGAGGTCGATGCTGCGGTGCGCGGCAGCGGCGGTGGCGACGTTGCGCTCCGCCTGACGCACCAGCGCCTCCGCTGGGCCAGCCAGCTCAGCCACGTTGAGCTGGACGAGCAACGCAGTCGAACGCGTCCCTGCCTCGGCGAGCAAGATGCCGGTCGCCGCGTCGCCCCGAAGGTTGGGATTGCCGTCGCGCACGAGCCTAGCCGCCATGCCCGCCACCTCGGCAGCGATGTCACCCACCTCGAGTGGCACCTCGGTCGCCCTCAGCAGCAGTCGCTGCATCCGCTCCCCCGAGGCCGGCGAGCCAGCCACACGCGCGGCCCGGCGCTTCGCCAGCACCGCCCCGTACGCGGCCGCATCCGCGTCGGCGAGCGCCGTCGCCCGTCGCCGCAACTCGTTGGCGCGCTCGCCGACCTGCTCGGCGCCGGCGAACGAGGCGAACCGCGCCGACATCGCCGTCAGGCTGGCGGCCAGTGCGACCGTGACCGCAGCGACCGAGCCTCCGCCGGGCGCCGACTCGCGAGCCGCCACCAGGTCAAGGAACTCGCTAAGCCCGCGCTCGCCGTAGCCGCTCATGCGCGCGCTCCCCGGCCCGCCGCTAGAACAGCCCGACCGTCTCCTCGTTCTCGTCGAGGTCGACATGGGCGGCGGCCGGATCGGAGCCAAGACCCGGCATCGTGCGCATCTCGCCGCAGATGGGGTAGACGAAGCCCGCACCCACCGACGCTCGCACCTCCCGGACCGGGAGCCGCCAGCCCGTCGGTGCGCCCTTGAGCGTCGGGTCCGACGACAGTGACAGGTGCGTCTTCGCCATACAGATCGGCAGCGCGCCGAAGCCCGCCTTCTCGTACATGTCGAGCGACCGGTTGGCGGGGGCGGAGTAGTCGACGCCGTCGGCGCCGTAGACCTCGCCGGCGATCGTCTCGATCTTCTCGCGCAGGCTCGCCTCGTCGGCATAGAGGAAGCGGAACTCGTTCGGCGTGTTCGCAGCCTCCACCACGGCCTCGGCGAGCTCGATCGCCCCGCGTCCACCGTCGGCGAAGTGGCTGGCCACCGCACAGGCTGCGCCGGCCTCTGCCGCGATCTCGCGAATGGTGTCCAGCTCGCTCGGGTTGTCGCCGGGCATCGTGTTGACGGCGACCACCGGCGAGACGCCGTGACGGCGCACGATGCCGATGTGCGCCACCAGGTTGGCTGCCCCGGCTCGTACGGCGTCCGGGTCCTCCTTGAACAGGTCATCCGGCAGCGGCTTGCCGGCGACGATCTTGAACTTGCCGGAGTGCGCCTTGAGCGCCCGGACCGTGGAGACGACGACCGCCGCGTCCGGGCGCTCGCCCGAGCTGCGGCACTTGATGTTGAAGAAGCGCTCCGCGCCCATGTCGGCGCCGAACCCAGCCTCGGTGACCACGTAGTCCCCGCAGCGCAACGCGATCTTGTCCCCGATCACCGACGAGGCGCCGGTGGCGATGTTGCCGAACGGGCCGCAGTGCACGATCGCCGGCGTGTGCTCCAGGGTCTGCACGAGGTTGGGCATGATCGCGTCCTTGAGCAGCACGGCCATCGACCCTGCCGTCTGAAGGTCCTCGGCGGTCACCGGGTCGCCTTGCTTGGTGTAGCCCACGACGATGCGGCCGAGACGCTCGCGCAGGTCGCGCAGCGACGTCGTCAGCGCCAGCGTCGTCATGACCTCCGAGGCTGCCGTGATGTCGAAGCCGGTCTCTCGCGGAACGCCGTCGCCCCGCCCGCCCAGCCCGGTGACGATGTTGCGAAGCGACCGGTCGTTGACGTCGAGCACCCTGCGCCAGGTGATGCCGTACGGGTCGAGGCCCAGCGCGTTGCCGCGGAACAGGTGGTTGTCGAGCATGGCGCTGAGCAGGTTGTGCGCGGCGGTGACCGCGTGGATGTCGCCGGTCAGGTGCAGGTTGAGCTTCTCCATCGGGACGACCTGGCTGTAGCCGCCACCGGCCGCTCCACCCTTGATGCCGAGTGTCGGGCCCATCGACGACTGGCGCAGCGTGACGACCGCCCGCTTGCCGATGTGCTTCATGCCTTGCGCCAGGCCGACCGACGTCGTCGTCTTCCCCTCGCCGAGAGGGGTTGGCGTGATAGCGGTGACGACGACGTACTTCGCCTTCGGCCGGTCGGCGAGCTCCTCGATCGCGGCGAGGCTGATCTTCATCACGTCGCGGCCGTACGGCTCCACCAGGTGGCTGCCGAGGCCCATCTCGTTCGCGATGTCCTCGATGGGCTTGCGGGGCGCGTTGCGGCCGATGTCCAGGCTGCTCAAAGACACGAAGGCTCACTCTCCAGGCATACAAGCTCAGGGTGACGGGAAACGCCGCTGCCGGCGGCTCCCATACGTACGCCGCCTGAACCTACCGCTCGCCCTGCTCCGCCGAGCAGCCACCCGGGTACGGCCCACCGGGTACGGCCCAGCCGGGTAGGACTCACCCAGGTAGGGAACAGTGACGCCATGGCGTTGCGCATCGCGGCCACCCGCCCGGACCCCGCGCTTCTCAGCCTGCCCTGGCACCTGTCGCTCGAGGACTGGGACGACGAGCACCTGGTGTCGCTGCCGCGCGGCTTGTCGCGGCACGTGGTGCGGTTCGTACGCCTCGGCGACCACGTCTACGCCGTCAAGGAGACCCGCGAGCCGATCGCGCTGGGCGAGTACCGCCTGCTGCGCGACCTGCGGCGGCTGCGGCTGCCCGCGGTGGAGCCGGTCGGAGTGGTGACCGGGCGAACGTCGGCGGAAGGCGAGCCGATCGAGCCGGCGCTGGTGACCAGGCACCTCTCGTACTCCCAGCCGTACCGCCAGCTGTTTTCCCACCAGATGCGCGCCGAGACCGTCGAGCGGCTCCTCGACGCCCTCGTCGTCCTGCTGACCCGGGTGCACCTGTCCGGCTTCTTCTGGGGCGACGTCTCGCTGTCCAACACGCTGTTTCGGCGCAGCGCCGGCGCGTTCGCGGCGTACCTCGTCGACGCCGAGACCGGCGAGCTGCACCCGGCCCTGTCACCCGGTCAGCGCGCGCACGACCTCGACATCGCGACGACCAACGTCTTCGGGGAGCTCCTCGACCTGCAGGCGGGTGGTGTGCTCGACCACCACCTCAACCCAGCCGACACCGCCAGAAGCCTCGCCCAGCGCTACGCCTCGCTGTGGGAGGAGCTCACCGCGGCCGAGCAGTTCAACACCGCCGAGATGTGGCGGATCGAGCAGCGCATCCGCCGGCTCAACGACCTCGGGTTCGATGTCGACGAGCTCGACATCGTGACCGACTGGGACGGCGCGTCGGTGCGCATCCAGCCGCAGGTCGTCGAGGCCGGGCACCACTCGCGCCGGCTGATGCACCTCACCGGCCTCGACGTGGAGGACAACCAGGCCCGGCGGCTGCTCAACGACCTGGATGCCTACCGCGCGGCCAACGACCTGCAGCGCGAGGACGAGGCGATCGTCGCGCACCGCTGGGTCACCGACATCTTCGAGCCGATCGTGGGACTGGTGCCGCTGGAGCTGCGGGGCGATCTCGAGCCGGCGGAGATCTTCCACGAGATCCTCGAGCACCGGTGGTACCTCTCGGAGCAGGCCGGTCGAGAAGTCGAGATCTTCGACGTCGCCCGCTCCTACGCGGCGACGGTGCTCACGGCGAGGCAGGCCGAAGCAGGTCTCGCGCAATCACCAGTCGCTGGATCTGGTTAGTGCCTTCGAAGATCTGCGTCACTTTCGCCTCGCGCATGTAGCGCTCGACCGGGAAGTCCTGCGTGTACCCATAGCCGCCGAGCACCTGCACCGCGTCGGTGGTCACCTGCATCGCGGCATCCGTCGCGGTGAGCTTCGCCACTGACGCCTGCCGGCTGAACGGTCGGCCGGCGTCACGCAGTCGCGCCGCGTGCAGGTACGTCGCGCGCGCCGACTCGACGGCCGCGCCCATGTCGGCGAGCAGGAACGCGAGCCCCTGGAACTCCCCGATCGGGCGCCCGAACTGGTGCCGCTCAGCGGCGTACCCGACCGCGACGTCGAGCGCGGCCTGGGCCAGGCCCGTCGCGCACGCTGCGACCCCGAGCCGCCCCGAGTCCAGCGCGGACAACGCGATGCGCATGCCCGCGCCCTCGTCGCCCACCCGGTGACCGGCGGGCACCCGCACCGCGTCGAACAGCACCGACGTCGTCGTCGAAGCGGTCATGCCCATCTTGCGCTCCGGCGGGCCGAACGACAGCCCGTCGCGGGGCGCCTCGACATGGAACGTCGACAAGCCGTGCTTGGGGTCCGGCGCGGTACGCGCGAACAGCAGGTAGCAGTCGGCGTGCCCGCCGTGGCTGGTCCATGCCTTGGTGCCGTTGACGACGTACTCCTCGCCGTCGAGCACCGCTTTGGTCGCGATGCCGGAGACATCCGAGCCCGCCTGCGCCTCCGAAAGGCAGTAGGCACCGAGGCGCGAGCCATCGAGCATGTCCGGCAGCCACGCGGCGCGCTGCTCCTCACTGCCGTGCATGGCCACGATCGAGGCGACCAGTGTGTGCACCGAGGTGCCTATCCCCACGCTCATCCAGGCGGCGGCGATCTCCTCGAGCACCTGGAGATAGACCTCGTACGGCTGCGCCCCGCCGCCGTACTCCTCGTCGAACGGGAGCGCCAGCAGGCCGGCCTCACCGAGGAGGGCGAAGACGTCGCGCGGGAAAAGCCCCGCCGCCTCATCACCGGCGGCCCGCGGTGCGAGCCGCTCGGCGGCGATCTCGCGGACGAGCCCGAGCAGGTCATACGCCTCGTCGCTGGGCAGCAGACGGTCGACGGACATGGGCGTGGGGCCTCCGAGCAGTCGTGGGTCAGCTCGTCGCGCGGCGGCGCGCGATCGCGTACAGCGCCACCCCGGCGGCGACGCTTGCATTGAGCGACTCGGTGCCGGAGCTCATCGGGATGCGGACGAGGACGTCGCACGTCTCGGCCACCAGCCGGGACAGGCCCTTGCCCTCACTGCCGATGACCAGCACCAGCGGGTCCTCGGCGACGGCCAGGTCGCCGAGGTCGACGCTCGCGTCCGCGGCGAGACCGGCAACCATCAGCCCGGCGGACTGGTATGCCTTGAGCTGGCGGGTGAGGTTGGTGGCCCGCGCGACCGGCAGCTTTGCCGCCATGCCGGCGGAGGCCTTCCACGCACCGGCGGTCATGCCCGCGGCGCGCCGCTCGGGTACGACGACGCCGTGCGCACCGAACGCGGCGGCCGAGCGCACCACCGCACCGAGGTTGCGGGGGTCGGTCACGCCGTCGAGTGCCACCACCAGCGGCACCTCCGCCCGGTCGCGCGCCCGCGCGACGAGATCGTCGGGGTGGGCATAGGCGTACGCCCGCACCTGCAGCGCCACGCCTTGGTGGACGGCGTTGCCGGTGAGCCGGTCGAGCTGGGCCCGCGGGACCTCCAGCAGTGGGATGCCGCGCTTGGCCGCGATCGCGAACACGTCGCGGAGTCGGTCGTCGCGCTCGGGCTGCTCGGCGACGTAGATCGACGTGACGGGTACGCCGGCACGCAGCGCTTCCACGGCGGCGTTGCGGCCGGCCACCCACTCCGAGGCGCTCGACGGGCCGCTGGACCTCGAGCGGTCGGCAGGCGGCCGCGGCCGCGGCTCGGCCGACGAGGTGCCACGGCCGCCTCCGGAACGCCGTGTCGGGGCGGCGGCGGGACGCGAGCGCCGGCTCGCGACGTGGCCCTCGCGGTCCTTGGCCTTTGGAGTCGGACCCTTGCCTTCCAGACCCTTGCGCACCCGGCCGCCGGAGCCGACCGGAGGGTTGCCCTTGGCGGATTTGCGGACGGCTCCCCGCCGCTTGCTGTTGCCAGGCATGGGTCAGCCGCCCAACGTCCAACGCGGCCCCTGCGGGGTGTCTTCGATCTCGATCCCGGCCGCTCGCAGCTGGTCGCGGATGGCGTCGGCCGCGGCAAAGTCCCGGCGCGCGCGCGCCTGCGCGCGCTGGTCTAGCAACGCTTCCACGAGCTGGCCGGTGGCCCGCTGCTCCGGCCGGTCGCTGCTCGTGCTCGCCACGGCCGACCACTGCTGCGACAGCGGGTCGATGCCGAGAACGCCGAGCATCGCGCGTACGGAGGCCAGATTGCCGCGCAACGCGGCCGAGTCGCCGTCGGCGAGCAGCTTGTTGCCTTCCCGCACGGCGTCGTGCACCGCAGCTGTCGCCGCCGGAGTGGCGAGGTCGTCGTCCATCGCCGCGACGAAGTCAGCGCAGAGCGCAGGTCTGGCGTCGGGGTTGGCGTCGCCGGCCGCAGCGCTCGTGACTTCGCTGGCCCGCTGGACGTAGCCCTCGATCCGGCGGAACCCTGCCGCGGCCTCCTCGAGTGCATCGAAGGAGAACTCCACGTGCGAGCGGTAGTGCGGCCAGACGAGGTAGTAACGCAGCTCGATGGGGCGTACCCGCTCGAGCACGGCGCTGACCAGCAGCGCGTTGCCGAGCGACTTGCCCATCTTCTCCCCGGACGCCGTGATCCAGGCGTTGTGCAGCCAGTAGCGGGCGAACGGCTCCCCGACCGCACGCGACTGCGCGAGCTCATTCTCGTGGTGCGGGAAGCGCAGGTCGATGCCGCCACCGTGGATGTCGAACTCGGGACCGAGGTACTTGCGCGCCATGGCCGAGCACTCCAGGTGCCAGCCAGGTCGCCCGCTGCCCCAGGGCGCCGGCCACGCCGCGCTGACCGGCTCGGTGGCCTTGTGCCCCTTCCACAGCGCGAAGTCCCGGGGCTCGCGCTTGCCGCGCGGGTCGGCGTCCTCCGCCGGCTCCATGTCCTCGATCCGCTGGCGCGACAGCTCGCCGTACGACGGCCAGGAGCGCACGTCGAAGTAGACGTCGCCGGACCCGTCAGCAGAGGGGTAGGCGTGACCGGCCTCCAGCAGCCCCTCGATAAGCCCGAGCATCTCCGGGATGTGCCCGGTGGCACGCGGCTCGTAGCTCGGGGGCCGGCAGCCCAGCGCGTTGTACGCCTCGGCGAGCACACGCTCGTTGGCATACGCATGCGCCCACCAGGGCAGCCCGAGCTCCGCGGACTTGGCGAGCACCTTGTCGTCGATGTCGGTGACGTTGCGGATATAGGTGACGTCGTAGCCCTCGTACGTCAGCCAGCGCAGCAGTACGTCGAAGTTGACCCCGGAGCGGATGTGGCCCACATGCGGGGCCGACTGGACCGTGAGCCCGCAGAGGTAGATCCCCGCCTTGCCCGGCTCGACGGGGACGAACTCGCGCGTCGCCTGGGCGGCCGTGTCGTACAGGCGCAGCGTCACCGCGCCAGCGTAGGCGACCGCGTCGATGCGCCTGAGGCATGAGTTGCTCCACTTCGCACGGCAATTTCCCACTGCCCTACGGGGATCCGCCGTGACAAGTGGGCAGCTGCCTACACAACCGGGGAGTTGCCCATCGACTCATCGCTGGGCGTCGCCGTCGATGCCGCCACGGCTAGAGTGGCTAGCTGTGACTCGACGACCACTGCTCGTACTCGGGACCGCTGTGCTGTCCGCCGCGCTGAGTGCTGCGCTGCTGCCACCCGCAATCGGGAGTGCCGAGCAGCAGGCGCCGAATCCTCGCCCCATCAGCTACGTCCACTGGACGACGACTGCGCAGCTGCGCTCCGGCGGCGAGCACGGCGTCTCGGTACGCCGCGGAGCAGTGCGCATCGCGACACCGATCGGTCGCCGGACCTACGACGACCCCTACGGTTCGACGACGAGGCGCTATGCGTACTCCACGTGGAACTCGCCGTGGACCAGCGCAGGCTTCGGGCTCACCGAGCTCATCGCGTCGTGGAACGCCCGGACACCACGCGGCACCTGGATCGAGGTCGAGGCGCGGGGCCGCACGGTAGCTGGCCGGACCGGCGGCTGGGACTCGCTGGGTCGCTGGGCTTCGCATGATCGGCGCTTCCACCGGATGTCGCTGGGCCCGCAACGCGACGACGTCGCCCGCGTCAACGTCGACACGCTTGTCTCCCGCTCCGGCGTACGGCTCGCCTCCTGGCAGCTGCGCGTCACGCTGCTACGGCGGACGCAGACCTCGCTGACTCCGGTGCTCACCTCGATCGGGGCAGTGGCCTCCGCACTGCCAGACACCGACACCGTCACCCGGAGCCGCAGCGGAATCGCGAACGGCACCCGGCTCGACGTGCCCCGCTACTCGCAGATGATCCATCGCGGCGAGTACCCCCAGTGGGACAACGGCGGCGAGGCCTGGTGCAGCCCGACGTCGACGGCGATGGTGCTGGCCTACTGGAATCGCGGCCCCACGCCCCGGCAGTACCGCTGGGTCAACGACGCCTACCGCCAGCCCTGGGTCGACCACGCTGCCCGCTACGTCTTCGACTACCGCTACGACGGGGCGGGCAACTGGCCCTTCAACACCGCGTACGCGGCGACGTTCGGGCTGCGTGCGTTCGTGACCCGGCTCCGATCGCTGCGCGAAGCGGAGCGGTTCGTCAAGGCGGGCATTCCGCTCGTCGCGTCGATCGCCTACGGGCCAGGTGAGCTGGACGGCTCTCCGATCGGCTCGACATCGGGGCACCTGCTCGTCATCAGCGGCTTCACGGCATCTGGCGACGTGGTCGTCAACGACCCTGCCGCCGCCCGCGCCAAGGGCGTACGCCGAACCTATGACCGGGCACAGTTCGAGAACGCGTGGATACCCACGACCGGCGGCACGGCCTACGTCATCGCACCGCACGGCAGGCCGCTCCCGCCGAGCCCCGGCAACTGGTGACGCGAGGTCCCTCGGAGCACGGGTCGACCGTGCGCCACATTGCATATACCGACTGGACGACGGCGAGCGGCTTCGCTGCGGGCAGCTTCGACGGCACCGGGACCGACGGCGAGGCGCTGACGCTCACCAGCCCCACCGGCACGCTGGCTTACGCCGACCCCCACGGCGACGGCAGCACGCGCCGCTACGAGTTCGCGGTCTGGACCTCCGCTGCCGTACGCCCCGGCTTCGACTACACCGAGCTGGTCGCGTCGTGGAACGCGCAGACGCCCGACGGCAGCTGGCTGCAGGTCGAGGTGCAAGGCGCCGCAAGGACCGGCCAACTGTCGACGTGGTACGTCCTGGGCCGCTGGGCCGCCTCGGACGAGGAGTTCCACCGCACGTCGGTCACCGCGCAGGGCGACGCGCTCGCCTCCGTGGCCGCCGACACGCTCGTCGCCGCAGAGGGCCAGGCATTCTCGGCCTGGCAGCTGCGCGTCACGCTTTACCGCCCGGTCGGGTCTAGCGATGCCCCGCGGGTCACCCTCGTCGGCGCGATGGCATCGGCGCTGCCGGCTGCCGCCACCGTGCCGGCCAGCCCGCCCGGCGGAGCCGCCGGCATCACGCTCGATGTGCCGACCTACTCCCAGGAGACCCACGTCGGCGAGTATCCCCAGTGGGACGGTGGCGGGGAGGCGTGGTGCAGCCCGACGTCGACCGCGATGGTGCTGTCCTACTGGAGCTGCGGCCCCGCGCCGGCGGACTACTCGTGGGTCGACCCGGGCTACGCCGACCCGTGGGTCGACCACGCTGCCCGCCACGTCTACGACTATGCCTACGACGGGGCCGGCAACTGGCCTTTCAACACGGCGTATGCCGCGACCTTCGGGCTCGAGTGCTTCGTGACCAGGCTGCGCTCGCTCACCGAAGCGGAGCAGTTCATCGCGGCCGGCATCCCGCTGATCGTCTCGGTGTCGTTCGAGAAGGGTGAGCTCGACCACGCGGGTTACGGCACCCGCGGCCACCTGCTGGTGATCGTCGGGTTCACGGCCGACGGTGACGTGGTCGTCAACGACCCGGCGTCGCACCTGACCGCGAGCAACGACGAGGTCCGCACTGTCTACGACCGGGCGCAGTTCGAGAACGTCTGGATCCCGCGCTCGGGTGGCATCGCGTACGTGATCCACCCGGCGAGCGTGCCCCTGCCGACGGCACCGGCCGAAGCCAACTGGTAGGCGCTCAAGCCACCGTCACGGTGACGGTGTGGTAGCCCGTCGCTCCGTCGGGCAGCACGTCGGCTACCGCGCCGGTCTGCAGCTCGCCGTCGCCGTCGACCGCGCGCACGCTCAGCGTGTGGCTGCCCGAGCTCGCCTGCCACCGCCAGTGCCACTGCCGCCAGCTGTCGATCGTCGGCTCGGCGGCCAGCGTCGCCGGCTGCCACGGACCGTCGTCGACTCGCACCTCCACCGCATCGATCCCGCGGTGCTGCGCCCACGCGACCCCGCCGACTGCAACGGTGCCTGCGGACACGTCCGATCCCGGACCTGGCACGTCGATGCGCGACGACGTCTTGATCGGCGCCTGCTCGGCCCAGCCGCGTTCGGTCCAGTACGCCGAGATCTCGGCGAACTTCGTGACCTCCATGTCCACGACCCACTTGGTGGCGGACACGTAGCCGTACAGTCCGGGCACCACCATGCGTACCGGGAAGCCGTGCTCGACCGGCAGCGCCTCGCCGTCGAGAGCGACGGCCAGCAACGAGTCGCGTCCATCGGTCAGCGCGGCAAGCGGCGTACCGCATGACCAGCCGTCGACCGAGCGAGACAGCACCGCATCGGCGCCGTCGCGCGGCCCCGCTTCGGCGAGCAGATCGTCGAGGCGTACGCCGGTCCAGCGGCCGTTGGAGATCAGCGGGCCACCCACCTCGTTGGACACACAGCACAACGTGACCCACGAGTCCACGAGCTCGCGAGCGACGAGGTCCGCGTAGGTCAGGGTCAGCTCATGGTCGACCAGGCCGTGGATCCGCAGCCGCCAGTTGTCCGGCGTCAGCAGCGGCGGGGTGAGCGCTGTGTCGATCCGGTAGAAGTCGCCGACGGGTGTGACCCATGGCGCGACTCCCGGGGGGCCGACGTCTACGCCGGCCGGCGTACGTACCTTGCGCAACCGGTCCATCAGCACCCGGCGCAGGTCCACCCGGGCGGCCTCGACGGCATCGCGGCCTCGGCCGATCCAGCGCCCTGCTCCGGCGGCCACCACCGCTCCGACACCGACAGCGCCGGCGCGCAGCAGGAACGCCCGCCGGTCGAGAGAGCCCGGCCCCGAAGCCGGAGCGGCGAACGCGGTGGCGCCGGTGGACGCGCCAGCAGGCGGTGACGAAGCCGGCGGCGCGGAAGGGGCACCCTCCAGTGCCGGCACCCGACCCAGCAGCCAGCGGAGCAGGCCGATCGCGACACCGGTGCCGACCAGGGCGGGCACGGCGTCGAGCATTCCGGCGCCTTCGCGGGTCAGCTCTGCCAGCACGCCGATCAAGCCCAGCACCAGCAGCAAGGCGGTGCTCGCCACTCGCCGTCGCCGGCCAAGGATCCCGGCGACTGCACCGAGGACGGCCAATCCGATCAAAACGCCGGCGATCAGCAGCGGCTTGTCCTTCTGACCGACCAGCGCGATGAGCGGCTCGGCGATCCAGCCCGGGGTCAGCGCGATGACGGACTCGGCGACTGCCACGACCGGCGCAGCTCGCAGTGAGAGCACGCTGGTGACGAGCTCGGCGGTGGCCATGCCGCCGGCCACGGCCAGCACACCGGCGACGGCCGCTCGACGAGACGCTGTAGTGGTCACTCTTCATGGTCGCGCACGACGCACCCCGCGGACAGGCGTACGACCCAATCCTTGGCGAACTGTCAGGTTGGCCACGCTCCGCTTCACACAGCGACTGGCGCGATGTGGCTCGGTATCGGCGCGTATCTCGACCAGTTCGCGCCACTCGGCACACGAATCGGCGGCACAATCGAGGTGTGGCAGTCCCCCGGGTCGGCATCGGCGTCGACGTGCATGCGTACGAGGCGGGCCGCACGATGTGGTTGGCGGGGCTGCGCTGGCCGGAGGAGCCGAGCGGGCTGGCCGGCCACTCCGACGCCGACGCCGCCTGCCACGCCGCCTGCGACGCGCTGTTGTCGGCGGCCGGCCTCGCCGACCTTGGCGCTCAGTTCGGCACTTCGGACCCTCAGTGGGCCGGCGCCAGCGGGCTCGCACTGCTCACGGAGGTCGCCGGCAGAGTCGTGGCGACCGGCGCCGTGATCGGCAACGTGGCGGTGACGGTGATCGGTAACCGGCCTCGTATCGGCCCGCGCAGGAGGGAGGCGGAGCAGGCGCTCACCGCCGCCTGCGGAGCACCGGTGAGCATCACCGCGACGACGACCGACGGGCTGGGGCTGACCGGGCGCGGGGAGGGCATCGCCGCCATTGCGACCGCGCTGGTGCTGCCAGCGCCGTGACGGTCAGGAGTTGTTCAAAGCTGGCTGGAGCGGGCAGCCGGGCGCCCTGCCAGCACCGCCTCCGCGAGCACCAGATCGAGGGGACGGGTGACCTTGAAGGCATCCTCCGCCCCCGGGACGACCACCACCTCGACGCCGATCAGCTCGACCAGCCCGGCGTCGTCGGTCGTCTCGACCCCGTCGACCAGCGCCGCCTCGTGCGCCTGCGTAAGGACGTCGCGGCGGAACCCCTGTGGAGTCTGCACTGCGCGTAGCCGGGTCCGGTCGACCGTGCGTACGACCCGGCCCGACGCGCCGACTGACTCGATCTCCTTGAGCGTGTCGGGCACTGGCAGTACCGGGATCGCGGCAGCCGCGCCGTCGCGTAGCGCGGCCACGACCCGGGTGACGAGCTCGACCGGTACGAGCGGGCGGGCGGCGTCGTGGACGAGCACTGTGTCGATGTGGGCCGGCAGCGCCGTCAGCGCTGCGGCGACCGAACGTTGACGGGTGTCGCCGCCGGGAACGACCCAGACGTCGGTGCCGAGCACCTGGCGACCGAGAAGCCGCTGGACAGCCGCAACGTCGTTTGCTGGCGCAGCCACCACCACAGCTTCCACACCGCTGCTCCGGGCGAGCGCGCGGACCGCGTGCACAAGTAGCGGGGCGCCGCCGAGAAGCCGCAGCGCTTTGGGGTCACCCGGTCCAAGCCGGACTCCGCGCCCAGCGGCCGGCACAATCGCCGCGGTCCGCAGCGGCGCCGGCCGGATAGACGATTCGATCAGGATGGGGCCTGGCTAGGAGGCGAGAACCTCGTCGAGCAGTGCCTCGGCCTTGTCCTCATTGGTGTGCTCAGCAAGTGCGAGCTCGGACACCAGAATCTGCCGTGCCTTGGCGAGCATGCGCTTCTCGCCGGCGGAAAGACCCCGCTCGCGCTCACGTCGCCACAGGTCGCGGACAACTTCGGAGACCTTCATGACGTCGCCGGAGTGCAGCTTCTCGAGGTTGGCCTTGTAGCGCCGGGACCAGTTCGTGGGTTCCTCGGTGTGCTCAGCCCGCAGCACGGAGAAGACCTTCTCGAGCCCCGCGCGGTCCACGACGTCGCGGACGCCGACAAGGTCGAGATTGCAGGAAGGCACGCGCACAATGAGGTCGTTTTGGGCCACTATCCGGAGTACGAGGTACTCCCGGTCCTCACCTTTGATCTGCCGGGTCTCGATGTCCTCGATGATCGCGGCCCCATGATTGGGGTAGACCACCGTCTCGCCGACTGCAAAGGTCATGTGTGAAGTACCCCTTCCTAGATGTCAAGGATAGCAGGCGTTACCGACTCCTTTTGCACGTAACCGCAGGCCAGAGGCTATATCCGCAAGTTGACATCGTCGCGGATTCGTGCCTGCGAGGGACGTAGTGGGACAAGCTCGCGCGCTCGTTAACGCAAGCCATCCTGGTCCAACACTTGCAGTGACCACATTGCTCACCATCCTCGCTGTGTCCAGCGGTCGCAGCGGGTGGGGGGTGGGGCTGGTTGCCGCCACGGTGCTGACCGGACAGCTCTCCATCGGGTGGTGCAACGACCTGCTCGACCGTGACCGCGATGCGGCCGTCGGCCGCACGGACAAGCCGCTCGCGACCGGCGCCGTCTCCCCCCGGCTGGTGCGAGCTGCGACCGCCGTCGTGCTGGTCAGCTGTGTCCCCTTGTCGTTGGCCAACGGGTGGGTCGCCGGCTGTGCGCACCTGGGGGCCGTCGCTTGGGGACTGGCGTACGACGCTGGGTTGAAGGCGACCGTCTGGTCCGCCGTCCCGTACGCCGCGTCGTTCGGTTTGCAGATCGTCTTCGTCTCGTACGGCGGGGCCGGCGCTGGCCCACCCTCGGGCTTCGTCGTGATCGCAACCATGTTGCTCGCGGTGGGAGCGCATCTGACCAACGCCGCGCCCGACCTGGACGACGACGCCGCCACCGGCGTACGCGGGCTCCCGCACCGGCTGGGTGCGCGGGTCAGCTTGGTGGGAGCAGCTGTCGCCTTCGTGCTCAGCGTCGGCCTCATCGCGCTCGACGACCCAGCTGGTACGTCGCTCGGGACGCTCACCTTGGTGGCTTCGGCTCTGATGCTGGCCGGCTTCGTAGCGGTCAGCGCGCTCCGCCTCGACGGGTCCCGACCGCCGAGTCGCTGGCTGTTCCGCTGCGCCATCGCCGTGGGGGCGATCGGCGTCGCGCTGCTCGTGGTTCGTGGCGGGGTGCGCTGAGCCGATGCGCCGTTCGTGGATACGCTGTGCGGCGGTCGAGCAACAGGGGAAGCGGAGCGGTCTCATGCAGGCAAAGGCGCCAGGGTCACGGCGGCTGCGTGGCGCCGTTGCCGCGCTCGGCCTGCTGCTCGCCGCCGGCTGCGGCGCCAACTTCGACGCCCAGACCAACAAGATCTACCAGCCCGCCGCCGGCGTAAACGACCAAGAAGGCCAGGTGCACGCCTTCAACGTGCTCGTGGTGCACAGCGAGGGCCGGGGAACGCTGATCGGCGCACTGCTCAACAAGGCGGCTCGCAGCGACGCGCTGGTCGCAGTGACCGGCAGGTCAGACAGCTCCGACCTGACCGCGGAGATCGCCGGGTCGCAGCTCGACTTGCCGCCGGACCAGCTTGCGCAGATCGGCGATGACGGAGCCGTGAGCATCTCAGGCGAAGGGCTGACACTGGGCGCGTCGGTGGAGATCACGCTGCGGTTCCAGAACGCTGGGCCCGTTACGGTGGAGGTCCCGGTCGTAGCCCGAACCGGCGACTACGCCACCGTCCCGGTCAGGTAGCTCAGCGGCCCTGCTGCTTGACCGCTTCGATGGCCGCCGCCGCGGCGGCGGGGTCGAGATAGCTTCCACCCGGCTGCACCGGACGGAAGTCCTCGTCTAGGTCGTAGAGCAGCGGAATGCCCGTCGGGATGTTGAGCCCGACCACGGCCTCCCGGCTCAGCTGGTCGAGGTGCTTGACCAGGGCACGCAGCGAGTTGCCGTGGGCGACGACCAGCACCGAGGGCGTGGCACGCAGGTCCGGCACGATCGAGTCGTACCAATAGGGCAGCATCCGTACGACGACGTCGGCGAGGCACTCGCTGCGCGGCATGAGCTCAGGCGGCAACGCTGCATAGCGCGGGTCGCCCGCCTGGCTGAACTCGTCCCCGTCGGGGATCGGTGGCGGCGGAGTGTCGTAAGAGCGGCGCCAGAGCGTGAACTGCTCCTCGCCGTACTCCGCCAGCGTCGCCTTCTTGTCCTTGCCCTGCAGAGCCCCGTAGTGGCGTTCGTTGAGTCGCCAGCTGCGGCGTACGGGCAGCCACTGCCGATCGATCCGCGGCAGGCACAGCTCGGCGGTCTCGATGGCGCGGCGCAGCAGCGAGGTGTGGAGGACACCGGGCAGCACCCCGTGCTCGGCAAGCAGGTCTCCACCGCGGATCGCCTCGGCGCGCCCCTTCTCGGTGAGACCGACGTCGACCCAGCCGGTGAACAGGTTCTTCGCGTTCCACTCGCTCTGGCCGTGCCGGATTAGGACTAGCCGGTAGGCAGCGCGGCGAGACGCGTCAGTCACGGCGCGACTCTACTTATCGAGCCACCCGGCGAACGCCTCGAGGTTGCGCGTCGACTCCCCGCGAGCCCTGCGCCATTCCCATTCCTTGCGGATCGACGAGGCGAACCCCATCTCGAGAATGGAGTTGAACGACTCGTCGGCGTAGGTCAGCACCGATCCGAGGATGCGGTCCACCTCGGTGGCGTCCAGTGCCCGCAGCGGAAGGCGGCCGTCGAGGTAGATGTCGCCGGCCGCGTCCACGGCGAACGCGACTCCGTAGAGCTTGAGGTTGCGCTCGAGCAGCCAGCGGTAGACGCGCTCGTGGTTCTCGTCGGGCTGCCTGGCCACGAAGGCGTGCACGCCGAGCGCGTGGTCGCCCACCTCGAGCGTGCAGGTCGTGGTGAGCTTGCGCTCGCCGGGGAGCGTGACGACGAACGTGCCCGGCGCGCGTTCCTCGAACTCCAGGCCGGAGTCGGCGAGCGTCGCGCGCAGCAGCGCACAAGCGGCTGCGTGGGGCTCCTCGCCGGTTGCCCCGCCGCTCATCGGCTCGCGGCCAGCAGACGATCTTCGCTGCCGGTCAGCGCACTGCGGTAGGCGGCGACCGTACGAGCCGCCGTCTGCGACCAGCTGAAGCTCGCCGCATTGTCCACGGCGGCACGGCGCATCGTCGCGAGCCTGGCCGGGTTCACGAGCAGTGACTCGATTGCGTCGGCGTAGTCCAGCGGGTCGTGCCCCGCGACGAGCAGGCCGGTCTCGCCGTCGAGAACAGCCGTGGTGAGGCCGCCGACCGCCGCGGCGACGACCGGGGTTCCGCACGCCTGCGCTTCGATGGCGACCAGGCCGAACGACTCGTTGTAGGACGGTACGCAGACCAGCGACGCGGCTGCGTACCAGTCGGCGAGCTCATGCTGCTCGACGGGCGGTACGAACCGCAGCACGTCGCTGACGCCCAGCTCGGCGGCAAGGGCCACGAGCAGGGCCGGCTCGTCGGTGCCCGTGCCGGACCGACCACCGATGATGGGTACGACGAGCCGGGAGCGCAGTGCGGGGTCGCGTCGTAGCAGCTCGGCCACTGCGCGTACGAGGACATCTGGTGCCTTCAACGGCTGGACCCGGCCGACGAAGCTGACCACTTCCGCCTCGGTCGGCAGACCCAAGCGCTTGCGGGCCGAAGCGCGGTCGGCGGGGCGGAACACGTCGAGGTCGACGCCGGGGTGGATGGTGACGACACGCTCCGGTATGGCGCCGTACAGCTCGACCAGCTGGCGTGCCTCGTCCTGAGCGTTGGCGATGAGCATGTCGGCGGCGTCGACGACCTGCTGCTCGCCGATGGCGCGGGCTACGGGCTCCGGGCGGTCCCCCTCGGCGAGCGCTGCGTTCTTGACCTTCGCCATCGTGTGCATCGAGTGGACGAGCGGCACACCCCAGCGGTCTGCGGCCAGCGCACCGACCTGTCCGGACAGCCAGTAGTGCGAATGCACGAGGTCGTACCACCCCGCGTCCTGACGGGCCCCCTCGCGCAGCACTTCACGGGCGAACGTGCACAGCTGCGCAGGCAGCTCGTCTTTAGCTAGTCCCTCGAACGGACCAGCGACGACGTGGCGCACCGTGACCCCCGGAGCCAACGGCACCGCTGGGGGGAGATCGCTCGACGTGGCCCGGGTGAAGATCTCCACGTCGGTCCCGGCGGCGGCGAGGCGCTTGGCCAGCTCGACGATGTAGACGTTCATCCCACCGGCGTCGCCGATGCCCGGCTGGTCCAGCGGAGAGGTGTGCACGCTGAGCATCGCCACCCGCCGCAGCCCGAGCGGACGCAGCGGCGCGAGCTCGTGCACCGAGCCAGCGGTCACACCGACACCTCCTGCTGACCAAACGCCCGCACGGCCTGACCCATTCCGCATTCGCCACCGCCGCCGCTGGCGCCGGATATCTGGCCGCCGGGAACCGGTCTGCGTCCGACCGCGTCATAGCAGCATGTCCATTCGACGGCACGCCAACCGTGCGGCGCCACTCGCCGTGCTCCTACTGCTGTGCGTCGCCTGCGGCACGCAGTCGCCTCCGTTCACCGCTGACCGAACACCGGCGCCAAAGCTCCCCGCGTCGGTGAACCTGGTGCCTGACGGCTACGACGGCCGGTTCCGCACGCGGGCGACGGTGCTGGAGAGCCCGGACCTGGGCCCGCGGCTGTGCTACGCGGTGGCGGAGAGCTACCCGCCGCAGTGCAGCGGCACACCGATCGCCGGGTGGGACTGGTCCACGGTCCGCGCAGAGTCTGCGCACGGCACGACCTGGGGCGAGTACGTCGTCACCGGCACCTACGACGGCGAGACGTTCACGCTGACCGAGCCGGCCGAACCTGCCCGAGGCCTGCCGCACGCCATCGACGACGATGCGCTGGTCACGCCCTGCCCGGCGCCCGCCGGCGGCTGGCGGCCCGTCGACCCGGCGACAGCGACCCAGGCGGCCCTCGAGGCGGCCGCTCGCGAGGCGGAGCAGGCCGACGGCTATGCCGGCCTGTGGATCGACCAGCGAATCCCCGCCGACGAGATCAGCGAGCAGAACGCCAACGACCCCAAGCGCTTCGTCCTCAACATCCGCACCACCGGAGACGTGAGCGTGATGGAAGCCGCAGTTCGAGCCGTGTGGGGCGGGTCGCTCTGCGTCTCACCGGCCGTGCGCAGCGCGGCACAGCTCGACGGGATCGCTCAGGCACTGCCCGAGCTGCCGGGGCTGATCAGCAAGACCAGCAACGAGCAGACCGGACAGGTGTGGCTGGACCTCGTGGTCGCGCGCACGTCGCTGCAGCGCGACCTGGACCAGCGGTTCGGGGCCGGCACCGTGCGGCTGTTCGGTCTCCTCGAGCCGATTGACTAGCGAAACCTGAAGATCGGGGCGCAACGCGTACGATGGGAGTGCCGCGAGGACGTCCGGCGGCACTCCCCGACGGAAGACCCAGGCTCAGCTGTGCATGCCCGCAACCCGAATCCCGGCACGATGGTCAGCCGCGACGACCTTCGCAACGTCGCGATAGTCGCGCACGTCGACCACGGCAAGACCACTCTCGTCGACGCGATGCTCTGGCAGTCCGGGGCCTTCCGTACGGGCCAGGACGTCGACGACCGGGTGATGGATTCGATGGATCTCGAGCGCGAGAAGGGCATCACGATCCTCGCGAAGAACACCGCGGTGCGCCATATCTCCGCAGGCCGCGAGCCGGTCACCATCAACATCGTCGACACCCCCGGCCACGCCGACTTCGGCGGTGAGGTGGAGCGGGCGCTGGAGATGGTGGACGGCGTCCTGCTGCTGGTCGACGCGTCCGAAGGCCCGCTGCCGCAGACGCGGTTCGTACTGCGCAAGGCACTGTCCAAGCACCTGCCGATCGTGCTCGTCGTCAACAAGGTGGACCGGCCCGACGCACGGATCAACGCGGTCGTCGACGAGACGTACGAGCTCTTCCTCGACCTGCTCGACGACTCATCCGCTTCGGACTCACTGGACTTCCCTGTCGTCTTCGCCTCGGCGCGCTCCGGCCGCGCGTCACTCAGCAAGCCCGCCGACGGCGAGCAACCCGACAGTCCGGACCTCGGGCCGCTGTTCGACACGATCCTGACGCGCATCCCGGCTCCGCTCTACGACCAGACCGCGCCGCT
>DATHBP010000053.1:0-5579 GCA_035296085.1 Nocardioidaceae bacterium
ACGCTGTTCCGCGTCGAGGCCACGACGACTGTCGGAGCCGACGAGCAGGTACGTCGTGCCGGGGGTGTCGGCCGGTCGGTTCCCGCCGGGCGAAGCGTTGACCTTGTCGATCTTCGACCACGCCCAGATGGGCACCGCGACGAGGAACGCCATCCAGGCCACCAGCAGGACGACGAGGAGCCGGCCCCAGCGCCTGCGTCGCCGGGCCGGGGGTGGGGCGGCTGGACGCGCTCCCGCCTGTCCGGGCGGGGGTGGTTGCCGGGTCGGTGACTGCGATGGCACCCAACGCTGCTGGACTGTCGACTGCTGCGCGGACGGTTGAGGCACGGCCGGCTGGTATGCCGTGGGCTGACCTGTACCGGACGCCGAGTGCTCGCCGCGCGGATCGTATGGCGGCTGGTAGCGGGTGGCCGAAGCGCCCTGCCGGTCTGCCGGCACTCCCGGGTAGGCGGATACTGGTCGCCCACCGAGCGGGAGCACTTGGGTGGGTTCGGGATCGGCGCTCGCCGCCGGCTGCTCGCGGCTGCCGAACAGCCAGTCGAAGCTCTCGTCGTCGTTGTCGGCGGGCCGGTCGGGCATGCCGGCCACGGTACTTGCCGGCACGCTGTGGCCCGGGGCCCCGCGCCGTCGGCCGCGGGGCTCTGCGCCTCGACATACTGTGGCTCGCAATGATCCAAGGGGGAGGGTCTGAGGTGGCAGCGGAGCCGCGCGTCATTGCGGTCGTCGTCACCTGGAACCGTCGGTCCCTGCTCGCGGAGGCTCTTTCGGCGCTGCGGGACCAGACCCGCCCACCGGAGGCGATCGTCGTCGTCGACAACGCCTCGACCGACGGCACTGCCTCGTTCGTGGACCGAGAGTTCCCCTCGGTCGAGGTAGTCGAGCTGACTCGCAACACCGGCGGGGCCGGCGGGTTCGCGGCGGGGATAAGCCGCGCTCTTGCCGTCGGGGCCGACTTGTTGTGGCTGCTCGACGACGACACCGTGCCGGAGGTGGATGCACTCGCCGCGCTGCTGCGCGCCCGGCAGGGGTATCCGGGTGCTCGCCCAGCGCTGGTCGCCAGCCGTGTGGTCTGGACCGACGGCCGAGACCATCCGATGAACACCCCACGGGTGAAGCCGGGCGTCCGGGCAGCCGAGCGTTCGGCGGCGGCAGCCGTCGGATGCATACCGATCCGCTCGGCCTCGTTCGTCTCCATTCTCTGCGACGCCGAGGTGGTCGCCAGCCGCGGTCTGCCCGTCGCGGACTACTTCTTGTGGAACGACGACTTCGAGTTCACGACCCGGCTGCTGCGAGGTCGCCACGGCCTCTACTGCCCCGCCAGCACCGTGGTGCACAAGACCGAGGCCTACGGCGGCGCTGCGGACGACCCCGGTGAGCGCTTCTTCTTCGAAGTCCGCAACAAGGTCTGGCTGTTCACCCGCAGCCTTGGCCTCAACCCGTTCGAGCGCGCGCTCTATGCCGCTGCCACCGCCCGGCGCTGGGCGCGGACGTTCGCCCGGTCGACCGACCGCCGTACCCTCACCCGCCAGCTCGGCCGTGGGCTCGGCGCCGCAATGCGCGCCGGCCCTCGCAGCACCGCTGAGCTGCTGACCGAGGCGGGGTTCGACGTCGCGCTGGCGGTCGCTTCGAGGCCACCAGCAGCCCCACCCGCCGCACCGCACCCAGGCGCGGGCGCAGAGCAGCTGGCGTTCTCCTTGCTGTTGCCGTGTTACGGGGGTGACCGCCCGGAGTTCCTCCGCGAGGCGTTCCGCAGCACTGTCGTCGACCAGACGCGCCGGCCCGACGACGTTGTCCTGGTCCAGGACGGTCCCGTCCCGCCGGAGCTGGCCGAGTGCCTTTCCGAGCTGATCGCCACTAGCCCGGTCCCGGTGCAGCACCTCGTCATCGACGCCAATGTCGGGTTGGGCAGGGCGCTCGACCAGGGGCTCGCCGCCTGCCGGCACGACGTCGTGGCCCGCATGGACGCCGACGACATCAGCCTGCCGCACCGCTTCGCGGCGCAACTGCCACTGATCGAGGCCGGCGCGGATATCGTCGGGTCGGCCCTCGTCGAGTTCGGCACCGACGTGAGCGACGTGGTCGGCGTCCGCACTCCGCCGCTCGACGCGAGGCGCATCGTGGCGTACTCCCGCTTCCACGACCCGTTCAACCACCCGACCGTCGTCTACCGCCGTAGCGCCGTGCGGCGAGTAGGGGGCTATCAGGACCTGCCGCTGCTCGAGGACTACCTGTTGTTCGCGCGCATGCTGGCGGCCGGTGCACGGCCGGCCAACCTCGCAGAGCCCCTCGTCTGCTACCGGGTGGGTGCGGGTGCGTACGCCCGACGTGGCGGTAGGGAGCTGTTGCGCTCCGAGATCGCTCTGCAGAGGCGGCTGCACGCGCAAGGCATCACGAGCCGCGCGGAGCTGGCACGCAACCTCGCCGTACGCGGCGGGTATCGACTCGTACCTGAGCCGTTGCGGCGCTTCGCCTACCGACGGCTCATCGCCCCCTACGGAGCGCGGACGGGTCGGGCGCCGGTGCGGCACTAGCGCGTCCCGGCAGCCGCGCCGCGTCGACCCTGGTACGGCGCCGTGCGCCGTTAGACTGGCGCGCGGCCCGAGCAGCGCGGTACGGCGTGCTCACGGCTCGAGCCCGTCGCGTGACCGCCAACCGGTGTCCAGGCCAGGAGAGTGAGTGAACGTCGACCTCGTCGTCGTAGGTTCAGGGTTCTTCGGCCTGACGATCGCCGAGCGGGTGGCGAGCGAGATGGGCCGCACGGTGCTGGTCATCGACCGCCGTGATCACATCGGCGGCAATGCCTATAGCGCTGCCGAACCGCAGACCGGCATCGAGGTCCATCGCTACGGCGCCCATCTGTTCCACACGTCCAACCAGCGGGTGTGGGACTACGTGACCCGCTTCACGGCCTTCACCGGATACCAGCACCGGGTCTTCACGATCTACCAGGGCCGCGTCTACCCGATGCCGATCAACCTCGCCACGATCTGCGAGTACTTCGGACGCTCGATGTCGCCGAGCGAGGCACGAGCGGTGGTTGCGGAGCAGGCCCGCGAGTTCGACACGGCGACGGCGCGCAACCTCGAGGAGAAGGCGATCTCGCTGATCGGTCGCCCGCTGTACGAAGCGTTCATCCGTGGCTATACCGCCAAGCAGTGGCAGACCGACCCGCGCGAGCTACCAGCGGAGGTCATCAGCCGGCTGCCGGTGCGCTACAACTTCGACAACCGCTACTTCAGCGACACCTTCGAAGGGCTTCCGGTCGGGGGATACACCGCCTGGCTGGAGAAGATGGCCGACCACCCCAACATCGAGGTCCGCCTCGACACGGACTTCTTCTCGATGCGCTCCGACCTCGTCGGCAACGTGCCGATCGTCTTCACCGGCCCGCTGGACGGATACTTCGAGTACGCCGAGGGGGCCCTCGGCTGGCGCACGCTCGACTTCGAGCTCGAGGTTCAACCGGTCGGGGACTTCCAAGGCACCCCGGTCATGAACTACGCCGACGAGGACGTCGCGTACACCCGCATCCACGAGTTCCGGCACTTCCACCCCGAGCGTGACTGGTACCCGGACGACAAGACGGTGATCATGCGGGAGTTCTCGCGCTTCGCGGACCGCGGCGACGAGCCGTACTACCCGATCAACACGGCCGAGGACCGCGCGAGGCTGCTCAAGTACCGCGAGCTCGCGAAACGCGAGCCCAGCGTGCTCTTCGGTGGCCGGCTCGGCACCTACAAGTACCTCGACATGCACATGGCGATCGGCTCGGCACTGGGAATGTACGAGAACCGTCTGCGGCCGTACTTTCGCGGCGACGAACCACTGATCAGTGGAGGGGTTGACGAATGACCGAGCAGCTGACTAGTGCCGGGCTAGGTCTGCGGGTCCTGCAGCGCGTGGTCTTCCCCGTCGACCGCGACACCGACGTGATGCCGCTCTATGTCGAGGCCGGCTCCGCTCTGGGAACGACGAGCGGTGTCGATGAGACGCACACCCGGATGCCGGGCGAGTCGGGGGAGGCGCTCAATCCGCCCGGCACCGCACACCCGATCGAGCCCGTCCTCCCGCAGCAGAGCGCGCTGGCGCCGAGCACGACCCACCAGACCGGCCGGCACAGCCTCACCGTGCCCGCGGGCAGCCGGGTTTCGCTCGGCACCTACTTCAACGCCTTTCCGGCGAGTTACTGGCGCCGTTGGACCACGGTCACCGAGGTGACGTTGCGGATGCGGGTAAGCGGCGATGTCAGCGTGCTCGTCTACCGCTCGACGTCCAAGGGCCACACGCAGCGCGCCGACTCGGTGCGCCAGGACACCGACAACCCGACCGACCTGCAGTTCACGTTGACCCTGCAGCCGTTCATCGACGGGGGGTGGTACTGGTTCGACCTGGTCGCGGGCGACCGTGACGTTGTTCTCGAGGAGGCGGACTGGTGCGCGTCGACCGACCGGCTGGAGCCCGGCCGGTTGACGGTCGCGATCACGACGTTCAACCGCCCGGAGTTCTGCGTCGCCCAGCTCGAGAATCTCGGCCAGGCCGAGGCGGTGCGCGACGTCCTCGACGAGATCGTTGTCGTCGACCAGGGCACCAAGCGGGTTGAGGACGACCCGGGTTTCGACGGCGCGGCGAAGGTCCTCGGCGACCAGCTGCGCATCATCGACCAAGGCAATCTGGGCGGGTCGGGCGGGTTCGCCCGGGGGATGTACGAGGCCGTCAGCGCCGGTCGCAGCGACTACGTGCTGCTGCTCGACGACGACGTCATCACCGAGCCGGAAGGCGTCCTGCGCGCGGTCACGTTCGCCGACCTGGCCCGCAAGCCGGTCCTCGTCGGTGGTCAGATGTTCAGCCTCTATGACCGGTCAGTCCTGCACGCCTGGGGCGAAGCCGTGAACCGGTACCGCTTCTTCTGGGGCCCGGCGCCCGGAACGTTCCATGCCCAAGACTTCTCTCGACGCAGCCTGCGCACGACGCCGTGGCTGCATCGCCGCGTCGACGTCGACTACAACGGGTGGTGGATGTGCCTCATCCCCACCTCGGTGATCAAGGACGTCGGGCTGGCGCTGCCGCTGTTCATCAAATGGGACGACTGCGAGTTCGGTCTCCGGGCCGGGGTGGCGGGTTACCCCACGGTCACCATGCCTGGTGTAGCGGTCTGGCACGTGCCGTGGCACGAGAAGGACGACACGATCGACTGGCAGGCCTACTTCCACGAGCGCAACCGGTTGATCGGTGCACTGCTGCACTCGCCCTACCCACGGGGCGGCAGCTTGCTCAAGGAAAGCGCACAGGTCGTCGTCAAGCACCTGCTCTCGATGCAGTACTCCGCGGCCGAGCTGATGCTGATGGCGATCGAAGACCTACTCGCCGGACCGGGCCAGCTGCACCCGGACATCGTGACCAAGATGGGGAAGATCCGTGCGCTGCGAGCGCAGTTCCCCGATGCGCAGGCCAAGACCGATCTGGAGGCGTTCCCAGCCCCCAGACGGCGCAAGCCGCCGCGCCGGGGCAAGGAGCCCACTGCTCCACGCGGCCGGATCGGACAGCTCTCGACGGCAGCCATCGGCGCCGTACGCCAGGCC
>DATHBP010000054.1:0-35335 GCA_035296085.1 Nocardioidaceae bacterium
GAGTTCTTGAGCCTATCGACGGCCGGGCCGGCGAGGACCGGGTGAGTGACCGCGCAGATCACAGCCGCAGCGTCGTTGTCCGCGAGAACCTGGGCGGCCTGGGTAATGGTGCCGCCGGCGGTGATCATGTCGTCGATCAGCAGGCAGACCCGGCCCCTCACCTCGCCGATGACCTCGCGCACCTCGATCTTGTCGGCGACGTCTGGGTCGCGGCGCTTGTGGATGATCGCGAGTGGCGTGCCGAGCCGGTCGGTCCACTGATCTGCGACGCGGACCCGCCCGGCGTCCGGAGACACCACGGTCATGTTCGCTGTGTCGTACTTCTCCTTGACGTATGACGACAGCAGTGGGAGCGCGTGCAGGTGGTCGACGGGCCCGTCGAAGAAGCCCTGCAGCTGGCCGGCGTGCAAGTCGACCGCCATCAACCGGTCTGCACCTGCGGTCTTGAACATGTCCGCCATCAACCGCGCCGAAATCGGCTCCCTGCCCCGGTGCTTCTTGTCCTGACGGGCATATCCGTAGTAGGGCATTACCGCCGTGATGCGCTTCGCCGAAGCCCTCTTCAGTGCGTCGACCATGATCAGGTGCTCCATGATCCACTCGTTGATCGGCGCACAGTGGCTCTGGATCACGAAGGCGTCGCATCCGCGTACCGAGTCCTGGTAGCGCACATAGAGCTCCCCGTCTGGGAAGTTGCGCAGCGTCGTCGGGACCACTTCCACGCCGAGCAGCTGTGCGACCTCCGCGGCAAGACCGGGGTGCGCGCGTCCCGAGAACAGCATGAGGTTCTTCTCGTTAGGGCGCTTGATGCTGCTCACGGCTGGTTCTCCTCGTCCGGCGTGGTCTGCTCTCGGGCCAGCGCGGCGGCCCGCGCTGCCGGGGTGCCGGCGCGCTTGCGCGCGACCCAGTCCTCGATGTTTCGCTGCGGCCCCCCCGACACCGCCAAGGCGCCGGGCGGGACGTCGCGGCGCACGACGGTGCCGGCGCCCGTCGATGCACCGTCGCCGATCTCCACCGGTGCGACGAAGGTGTTGTCCGAGCCGGTGTGGCAGTGGCTGCCGACGCTGGTGCGGTGCTTGGTGACGCCGTCGTAGTTAGCGAAGATCGTCCCAGCGCCGATATTGGTGCGCTCGCCGATCGATGCGTCGCCGACGTAGGACAGGTGCGGCACCTTGGCCCCCGGGGCGATGTCGGCGTTCTTGGTCTCGACGAACGTGCCGATCTTGCCGGACTCTCCGAGCCGGGTGCCCGGCCGCAGGTAGGCGAACGGCCCCACGCTGGCGCCGGCGCCGACGATGGCTTCACTGCCATGCGTACGGACGACGCGCGCGCCTGCACCGACCTCGACGTCGGTGAGCGTGGTGTCCGGACCAATCACCGCGTCTCGGGCAACGGTCGTGCTCCCATGGAGCTGTACGCCCGGCAGCACAGTGACATCGGCGTCGAGGCGGACGGTAACGTCGAGCCAGGTGCTCGCCGGGTCGACCACGGTCACGCCCGAGCGCATAGCGTCTGCGAGTAGCCGCCGGTTGAGCTCGCCGCCCAGCCGGGCGAGCTGGGCACGGTCGTTCACGCCCTCCGTCTGCCATGGGTCGTCACAGGTCACGGCGCCAAGGCGATGGCTGGCCGCGCGCGCAAGCGCGAGGACGTCGGTGAGGTAGAACTCAGCCGCCGCGTTGTCGGGCCGGACCTGCGGAAGGGTCGCCGCCAGCACAGCCGCGTCGAAGGCGTAGATGCCCGAGTTGATCTCGGTGATGCAACGCTGCTCCGGTGTGGCGTCCTTGTCCTCGACAATCGCCTCGACTGCTCCTGTTTCGTCGCGCACCACCCGGCCGTAGCCAGTGGGATCGGGGACTTCAGCGGTCAAGACCGTGACTGCGTTGACACCGCGCTGGTGCTCTGCAAGCAGCCCGCTCAGCGTCGCCGGTGCGAGCAGTGGAGTGTCGCCGTACGTCACGATGACAGTGCCGGCGAGCGCGGGCAGCTCCTCGAGCGCACAGCGCACCGCGTCCGCGGTACCTCGAGGTTGTGGTTGCACGGCCACCCGCAACGAGAGCGCCAGGTCGCGCAGGTGCTCCTCGACCGCAGGGCTGTCCGCCCCTACCACGACCAGGAGGTGCTCGGGTTCGAGCGCTGCGGCTGTGTGCACCGCGTGTCCGATAAGGCTTCGTCCGCCGATTGGATGCAGGACCTTGGTCTTCGAGGACTTCATCCGGGTGCCCGACCCTGCCGCCAAGACGACGAGCGCCGCCAGACGATCAGCCCTCACGCGCCAGCTCCCTGATCGGTCACCGGTGCTGCGGTCACCGGTGCTGCGGATGGGGGTCGCTCCCCGGGTAGGAGTCGAACCTACGTCGCTTGTCCGCATTCAAAGTGCGGCGGGCCCTACCGACAGACCAACCGGGGATCATTCCCGCCAAGCCTACGAGACGACGTGTCCACGGCCGGGACGCTCGGGGTGCAGGTCACGGGCACGGTCGTGGTGCAGGTCACGACAGGGGGCCGACGGCAGGTATCGCGGCTGAGACGCCGGTGGGCTATCGTTGTAACCTACGACACCGTAGGTTACGGCTGCGTAGGAAGAGCCGCACCCACCGCCGGCCGCACGTTCGATGCAGCGGCCGCCTCAGCACAGCTTCGAGGAGCGCCCAGCTCATGACAGCACCCACCGCCTTGGCAGACGCCCCCACCGTCACCGACGACTCCCCGATCCTGGTGGAACCTGTCGACCAGGCGACTCTCGGCGGCGACACGCAGTCGCGCACCGAGCAGATCCTGCTAGGCGTCTTCATCGCCGTGCCGTTCCTCGCGGTGATGGCGGCTGTCCCGGTCGCCTGGGGCGGCTGGCTGGGCTGGCGTGACGTGATCATCGCGCTGGTGATGTATGAGATCACCGGGCACGGGATCACGGTGGGATACCACCGGTACTTCACGCACAAGTCGTTCAAGCCCAACCGGCCGTTGAAGATCGCCTTGGCGATCGCCGGCAGCCTCGCGATCCAGGGGCCGGTGGTGCGCTGGGTGGCTGACCACCGCAAGCACCACAAGTTCTCCGACCGCGACGGTGACCCGCACTCCCCCTGGCGCTACGGGGAGACGGTTCCCGCACTCGTCAAGGGCCTCTTCTACGCGCACATGGGCTGGCTGTTCGACCCCGAGCAGACTCCGCAGCGCCAGTACGCACCCGACTTGCTCAAGGACAAGGACATCGTGCGGATCTCGCGCGCCTTCCCCGCGCTGGTCGCCGTGTCGCTGCTGCTCCCCCCACTGGTCGGCGGGCTGTGGTCGATGTCGTGGCAGGGCGCGCTCACAGCGTTCTTCTGGGGTTCGCTTGTCAGGATCTCGCTCCTCCACCACGTCACCTGGTCGATCAACTCGATCTGCCATGCGGTCGGCCAGCGCCCTTTCAAGAGCCGCGACAAGTCGGGAAACGTCTGGTGGCTCGCCATCCCGTCTTTCGGTGAGTCCTGGCACAACCTGCACCACGCCGACCCCACCTGCGCCCGCCACGGTGTGCTGCCCGGGCAACTCGACACCTCGGCTCGCTTCATCTGGCTCTTCGAGAAGCTCGGGTGGGTGAGCAGCGTCCGTTGGCCGGTCAAGGAACGCATCGAGTCCAAGCGCGCCATCCCAGCGCGCGCCTAGGACCGAGTGACCCAGCGCCCGGACGGAGCCAACAGCAAGCGGCACACTCGGGCGCGCATGACGAGCGCGGAGCGACGCGAGCAGCTCATCGTTACGGCCCGGTCGCTGTTCGGTGAGCGCGGGTTCGAAGGCACCTCCATCGAGGAGATCGCCGCCCGAGCCTCGGTGTCCAAGCCGGTGGTCTATGAGCACTTCGGCGGCAAGGAGGGCCTCTACGCGGTAGTTGTTGACCGGGAGGTGCGTCTCCTGCTGGAGCGCATGCGCGCCGCGCTGACGGCGGGCCACCCTCGCGAACTGCTCGAGCAAGCGGCACTCGCGCTGCTGGACTACATCGAGGCATCGTCGGACGGCTTCCGCATTCTCGTCCGTGACTCACCGCTCGGCTCTGCCCGCGGGAGCTTCGTGAGCATCATCAGCGACGTGGCCAGCCGCGTCGAGCACATCCTGGGCGAGGAGTTCGCCGACCGGGGTTTCGATCCGAAGACTGCGCCGATGTACGCGCAGATGCTGGTCGGCATGGTGGGGACGACCGGCCAGTGGTGGCTGGACGCTCGCAAACCGGGAAAGCGCGAGGTCGCTGCCCACCTGGTCAACCTGGCCTGGCACGGCCTGTCCGGCCTTGAGCCGAACCCCACACTGGTGACCCGCGCAGACAACGCACCGCCGAAGTAGCGCCCTGTCCCTCGGCGATGAGTAGAGCGGGTCGCCCGGGCGGCCATCGGGCCTCATCGCTCGGGTGCTCGGGCGCTCACGCCACGGACAGGACCTCGACGCGGTTGCCGTGTCCGTCCGCGGAGTAGAAGCGGCGATAGCCCGGGAAGGCGTCGTCCCAGCGCACCGCAAAGTCGCAGGCCGCGACGCGGGCCGCAACCGCCTCGACGTCGTCGACCAGCAGCGCCGGGTGAGCCTTGCGAGCCGGGGTGAAGCCCTCCTCCACTCCGACGTGAATTTCACAGCTCCCGTCGCGAAACCACACACCGCCCCGGGCTGCGAGCGCCGCGGGCTTGGCTACCTCGGTCATGCCCAGCGCCGCGGCGTAGAAGTGTCGAGCTGTGTCCTCGCCGCCGGGCGGGCAGGACACCTGGACATGGTGCAGCCTCACCGCTCATCCCCCTCTCGCCGCGCGACCGCGAAGACGCGCCGGAACGGCAGCAGGGTGCCGTGCGGCCCGGCGGGGTACGCCGCCGCCAGCCGATCGCCGTACTCCTGCTCAAACTCGGTGCGGGCGGTGAGCGGCAGGGCCTGCAGGACTGGCCGCGCTCCCGTCCCGGAGATCCAGCGGAGGACGGGGTCTGGGCCAGACAGCACATGCAGATAGGTCGTCTCCCAGGCATCGACTGTGCAGCCGGAGTCCTGCAGAACGCCGAAGTAGTCGGCGGGATCGTGCGCCGCGGGATAGCCGACGCCGTCCAGGTGGGCGGCGAACCGCTCGTCAGCCGCCAGGTCCCGCAGCAGGGTGTGGCTCGGCTGGCCGAAGTTGCCAGGCACCTGCAACGCCAGCCAGCCACCACGACGGACGAGCTGCACCAACGTGCGGAGGAGCTGCAGGTGACCGGGCACCCACTGCAGGGCCGCGTTCGTCACGAGCACATCGACCGGCTGGCGCGGCCGCCAGCCGCGAAGGTCGGCGTGGACGAACTCCAGCCGGCCAGGTCGTGCGTGCTCGGCAGCGGCAGCGACCATGCTGGCCGAGCTGTCCACGCCGTCCACCTGCGCGTGCGGCCAGCGCTCGGCCAGCGCGGCGGTGAGCTGGCCAGGGCCGCAGCCAAGATCCACGACGTACGCGGGGCTCTGCGCACCCACGCGCGCAAGCAGCTCGAAGAACGGTCGGGACCGCTCGTCGCGAAAGCCGAGGTAGACCTCTGGATCCCACAAGTGCTGCAATCTACGGCGCTCCCGAGCGGCAGCCGGCCAGCTACGACCGGACATGTATCTTGAGGTCAAGATTGTGTCGGCCGGGTGTCTTGATGTCAAGAATCCTCCGGTCTACCCTGCTCGGGTGGAGGACGAGGTCGACCGGCTCGTCAGGGCCTGGAAGCGCGAGCGTCCGGACCTAGACGCCTCGCCCATGCAGGTGCTCTCCCGCGTCACGCGCCTGGCCCACCATCTCGACCAGGCCCGCAGCCAGGTCTTCTCCCGCCACGACCTTGCGCAGTGGGAGTTCGACGTGCTCGCCGCTCTCCGGCGGTCGGGCCGGCCCTATCAGCTCTCCCCGGGGCAACTGCTGAGGGAGACGCTGGTCACGAGCGGAACGATGACCAACCGGCTCGACCGCCTCGAGTCCAAAGGCCTGCTGGCGCGGTTGCCCGACCCCGGGGACCGTCGTGGCGTCCTGGTTCGGCTCAGTGCCGATGGCCGCCGGCGAGTGGACGCCGCGATCGCAGGTCTGCTCACCGAGGAGCGGGCCTTGCTCGCGGGGCTCGACGCGGCCGACATGAGGCGGCTCGCCGACCTTCTGCGCAGGTTGGTCGCGCCGTTCGACGACCGTGCCCACGAGTCGCCGACGACCCTGCGCTGACCTCTTGCCGCGTAAAGGGCGCCATCGCCAGCACATCGGGCGCAGGAGCAGTGACGCGTCAGCCCGCTACGCGCGCGCCGGGGACCGGGCCATAGGCGCGCACTACCGACCGGCACAGGCCAGCACCGCTGAGGTGGACGGCGATGTCGAGTGCATGCTCCTCGTCGGCTGCCAGGAACATGCAGGTTGGTCCCGAGCCGGACACCATCGACCCCAGCGCCCCGCGTTCATCGCCCGTAGCGAGCAGCTGGCGCAGCCGCGGGCGCAGCCGTAGCGCGGGCTCCTGCAAGTCGTTGCACAGCACCTGTCCGAGCGCATCGGCGTCCCCGGATCGCAGAGCGCTCATCACCTCGGGCGGGATCCCCGGCTCAGCCACTGGCCGACTCCGCCGTCCGCGGTCGAGCTCGGCATAGACCGACGCCGTCGGCAGCCCATGTTCGGCGAAGGCGAGGACCCACCGGTACGTGCCGCGGGCCAGCGCAGAATGCACGCTCTCCCCGCGTCCCGCGCCGATCGCCGTACCCCCCACGAGGCAGAACGCGACGTCGCTGCCGAGCTCGGCAGCTAGCTCGAGCATCTCGGCACGTGTCGCGCCACATCCCCACAGTGCGTCGCACGCGACCAGGGCGGCGGCGGCATCGCTGCTGCCGCCGGCCAGGCCTGCCGCCGCGGGGATCGCCTTGCGGATCCGCAGCGCGGCGCCCGACAGGATGCGATAGCGCTTCGCCAGCACCCGCGCGGCCCTGACGGCAAGATTCTCCTCGCCAAGCGGTACGCCCGCCGCCTCACGACCCGAGACCGTCACGCCAACGTGCCCGTCTGGCGCTTCGACGGCGCTCACCTCGTCGTACAGGCTGACCGCGTGGTAGACGGTGGCCACGTCGTGGTAGCCGTCCGGCCGCGGCGGGCCTACCGCAAGTGCCAGGTTGAGCTTGGCGGGTGCCCTCACGGTGACCATCGCGGCCGTCTACCCACTTCCGGCGGCGAACGCGTCGGCGATACGCGCGAACTCGTCGACGGCCAGCGACTCGCCGCGAGCGCCCGGGTCGATGCCAGCCGTTCGCACCGCATCTGCTGCCAGGTCGGGTGAGCCAGCCCAGCCGGCGAGTGCGGCTCGTAATGTCTTGCGCCGCTGCGCGAACGCGGCGTCGATGCATCGAAAGACCGCCTCGCGCCCGGCGCGGCTGACCGGCGGCTCTCGCCGCGACCATGAGACGAGGCCGGAGTCGACGTTGGGCACCGGCCAGAAGACCGTACGGCTGACCTGCCCGCCGCGGCGCACCTCGGCGTACCAGGCCGCCTTGACACTCGGGACGCCATAGGTGCGGGAACCTGGCGCTGCCGCGAGACGGTCGGCCACCTCGGCCTGGACCATCACCACCCCGCTCCGCAGCGCGTTCAGCCAGCTCCACAGGTGGAGCATCACGGGCACCGCCACGTTGTAGGGCAGATTGGCGACGAGCACGTTCGGGGCCGGCGGCGGCAACTCGCGCAGCCGCAGCGCGTCTGCCGAGACCACGTGCAGCCGCTCGGCGAGATGGGGAGCCCGCCAGGCCACCGTGGCCGGGAGCTCGGCCGCGAGCAACGGGTCGACCTCAACCGCGACGACCTGGTCGGCTGCACCGAGCAGGCCAAGGGTGAGCGAGCCGAGGCCTGGACCGACTTCCAGTACGACGTCAGCACCGCTCAGATCGGCGGTCGCGACGATGCGCCGGACCGTGTTGGGGTCGATGACGAAGTTCTGGCCTAGCCGTTTTCTGGGCCGCAACCCGATCCGGTCGGCGACCGACCGCACCTCGGCCGGACCGAGCAACGCCGGTGCGGCTGCGGCGGAGTTGGGGCTCAGAGCAGCCCGAGGGATGCCGCGCAGGCCGGCCATGGGCCATATCCACCGGCCGCGTCGCGAAGGCGCTCCGCGACCGCGATCTGCTGCTCACGGCTCGCCTGGTGGGGGTAAGCGGCGTAGGCGCCACCACCGTGCGCGAGCCAGGTCGACTGCAGGAACTGGAGCCCGCCGTAGTAGCCGTTGCCGGTGTTGATGGCCCAGTTGCCGCCAGACTCGCACTGGGCGAGCGCGTCCCAGACCGTGCCACCACCGGAGCTGGGCGGCGGCGGAGCGGGTGCCGGCGTCGGTGCCGGCGTCGGTGCTGGCGTCGGTGCTGGTGCCGGCGCGGGTTCCGGCGCTGGCCGAACCGCGGTGCCGTAGTACTCCACCCGAGGCGCCGGTGGGCGCAGAACACGGTGGCGCACCAACGTGCGCTCACGAAGCTTGCTGTTGGCGAAGGTCAGCCGGTAGACGAGCCGCTTCACACCGGGTCGGCCGACCTGGGCGACGCGCTCCTGGTTCTTGTACAGGTTGTTGTCTGGGCGGTGCACGGTGCTGAACGGCAATGTCCGGTTCACCTTGTGCACCTTTGTGGACACTCGGGTGACGACGATCTTGTCCCCGTCGCGCACTGGCTTGCTGAGCGCAGGGCGTACCTCGTCGTCACCGTCGAGCCGCACGCCCATCGCGTCGAGGGTCGCGCCGACCGTGAGCTGCGTCGTGGTTGGGCGCCGAACGTTCTGACCGACTCGTACCGTGAGGTCCTTGGCGGTGTTGACCGCTACTTCGAGCCCGGCGCGGCCAAGCGATGCGCTTCGGCTGGCGGAGAGGTCGGCCCCCTGGTAGCGGACGCCGATCTGGTCGAACGCCGTGGCAACGTCGGTCGCGGTGACCCAGTAGCTCGATTTGACGCCGTCGACGGTAAGGATCAGCTGGCGGCCGTAGCGGACCGCGATCCGGGTGCCGTCGCCGACTGCGTCGGTCAAGGCTGGGGCGACCGCGTCGTGTGCGCCGAGCTTGATCCCCTGGTCGGCGAGCACGTCGCTCACCGTGGTGCCGAACGTTTGCACCTGGCGAGCGTTGCCATCGATCGACACGGTGACGTCCTTGCGCATCGCCGAATAGACGAACGCGCCGCCGACCAGCGCCACAACGACGACGAGGCTTACGAGGGCGAGCGTGGTTCTTGTGCGCACGATGCTCCAGGGGGTTTGGGACGTTCAGCGGCGCCTGTCCAGCGACCGGCCTATAAGTCACGAGACGGTAACGTCCGCGTGATGTCAAGCTGGGCGATGCGCATCCAGGCGAGAGTGCCGGCCAGAACGTGACCGAGGTCACCCCGTTCGTCCGGCGCGTCGCCTCGCTCCACGGACCTTCGTTGCGCTTGCCACTTCTCCCGCTGCGCGGCTACTCCCACTCACCGCCGAACGCGGCGGACGTGTTGGCCGCCAGCGCCGCGCACAGCACCTCCAGGTCTGCGCCGAGCACGTCCGCCATCGCCCGCACGGTCACCGGCACCAGGTACGACGCGTTCGGCCGACCGCGGTAGGGGCTCGGCGTCAGGAACGGCGCGTCGGTCTCCACGAGGAGCCGGTCGAGCGGCGTGACCCGCAGCGCATCGCGGAGATCCTCCGCGTTCTTGAACGTCACAGTCCCTGCGAAGGACAGGTAGCAGCCACGGTCGAGGCACGCGCGCGCGAACGTTGCATCGCCGGAGAAGCAGTGCAGCACGACGCGGTCGGGGATGGGCTGCTCGTCCAGCAGGCGCAGGACGTCGGCATGGGCGTCCCGGTCGTGGATCACCAGCGTCTTGTCCAGTCCTCGAGCCATGCCGATGTGGGCGCGGAAGGCCTCCTGCTGAGCCGAGCGGCCGTCCGGCGCGGTGCGGAAGTAGTCGAGCCCGGTCTCGCCGACGGCGCGCACCCGCTCATGGCCGGCGGCTAGCCGCTCTACGTCGGCGAGTGCCGCCGCCAGCTCGCCGCGCTGCATGAGGCGAGGTGCCTCGTTGGGATGTACGCCGACCCCGGACACGACGCCCGCGTACGTTGCGGGCGCCGCGGCAGCCCAGCCCACACTGGCAGGGTCGCATCCGATGTGGACCGTCCGCTCTACGCCAACGGACACGGCCATGGCGAGCAGGTCGGCCACCGAGAGGGGCTCGCCTTCGTCGTCAAGGCCTGGGCCCGAGCGCGTGATGTCGAGGTGACAGTGGCTGTCGGCGACGGGCACCGGCAGCGGGTCGGGCAGCGGCGGCCGGGTCGGGTCGGTCAGGAGGCGTCCTCGAGGCGGGGGAACAGCGACGCGCCCTTGGTGAGCCGCGCGCCCGCCGGGAGCTGGCCCCACCCGCCCGCCTTACCCATCGGCTGCTGGGACAGCGGCCCAAGCTGGTCGGCGGCGCCGAGCGCGTCCCACAACGCGGCGCAGGCTTTGGGCATGACCGGTGCATGGAGCACCGCGACCGCACGCAGGCACTCGGCCGCTGTGTAGAGGATGGTCGCCAGCCGTACTTTGCCGGCCGGTGAGTCGTCCTTGGCCACCTGCCAGGGTGCCTGCGATGTCACGTAGCCGTTGATCGCGCTCACGAACGACTCAACGGCGGCGAGGGCGGTCGCGAACGCGAGCGAGTCGACGGCGGCGTCGGCTGCCTCGACGGTCTGCGCCAGCTGCTCGGCGAGCCGTTGCTCGTCGGCGCCGACGTCGAGTGCTTCGGGAAGTGTCCCGCCGAAGTACCGCTCGACCATCGCGGTGACCCGGGCAGCGAGGTTGCCGAGGCCGTTGGCGAGCTCGGCGGTGTAGACCGCGCTGATGTGCTCCCAGGAGAACGACCCGTCTGAACCGAACGCGATGGTCCGCAGGAAGTAGTAGCGGAACGCATCGGAGCCGAAGTGGTCGGTGATCTGGCTGGGCGCGATGGCGGTGACCTTGGACTTGCTCATCTTCTCGCCCCCGACGAGCAGCCAGCCGTGCGCGTAGACCTGCCGGGGCACGTCGACCCCGGCGGCCATCAACATCGCGGGCCAGATCACCGCATGGAAGCGCAGGATGTCCTTGCCCACCAGGTGGACGTCGGCCGGCCAGAGCCGCGCCATCTGGTCGGCGTCGGTGCCGTACCCGGTGGCCGTGAGGTAGTTGAGCAGCGCGTCGATCCAGACATACAGCACATGGCTCTCGTCCCAGGGCACCGGGATGCCCCAGTCGAAGCTCGACCGGGTGATCGAAAGGTCCTGCAACCCCTGGGCGACGAAGGCGACGACCTCGTTGCGGGCGCTCTCCGGTGCCACGAACGCCGGCTGGGTCTCGTACAGCTCGAGCAGCCGGTCGGCGTAGTCGGAGAGCCGGAAGAAGTAGTTCGTCTCCGCCACCGTCTCCACCGGCCGGCCGTGCACGGGGCACAGCTGCTGGCCGTCGTCGCCGGCCACCAGCTCACCGGCAAGCTTGAACTCCTCGCAGGCGACGCAGTACGGCCCCTCGTACGGCGCCTCGTAGACGTCGCCGGCATCGTAGAGCCGCTGCCAGAACTCGCGGACCCGCTCGGTGTGGCGCGGTTCGGTGGTGCGGATGAAGTCGTCGGCGGCAGCGTCGATCGTCTCGAGCATGGGCCGCCACGCCGACTCGACGAGCTGGTCGGTCCACTCCTGCGGTCCCAGGCCGTGTTCCTGCGCCGCGCGCAGCACCTTCTGCCCATGCTCGTCGGTGCCGGTGAGAAACCACGCCGACTCACCGCGCTGGCGGTGCCACCGGGTGAGCACGTCGGCTGCCACGGTCGTGTACGCGTTGCCGATGTGCGGCGCAGCGCTCACGTAGTAGATCGGCGTCGTGACGTAGAACGCCTTCCCAGGTGGCATGCGGCTGATCCTATGGCTGTCGGTTCAGCCGTCAGAGCCGCGCCGGGCGGGTCCGGCGGAGGCCGAGCCGTGGAAGGGGTGGACCCGTCAGTGGCGAGCCGTGGCGGGTCTGGCGGGAGGCCTCGCGAAGCGAGGCCGGATGGTAGGCGAGCCACTGACGGGTCCACCCCGAAGCAGCGGTCAGTGCGCTGCCTCGTAGACCAACCGCCGCGGTAGCCCCGTCTCAGCTGCGACCGTGGCGATGGCGTCGCGGCGGCTCAGCCCGCCCGCCTGCGCGTCGGCCACCAGCGCCGCCAGCGCTGCTGGGTCGGCCGTCGATCGGGCTGGTGGCTCGGCTCCCGCGACCACGAGCGTCACTTCGCCGCGCACGCCTGCTTGTGCCCACCTGACCAACTCGGCGAGGTGCCCCCGGCGTACTTCTTCGTGGGTCTTCGTCAGCTCGCGGCAAGCGGCGGCGCGCCGGTCGGCACCGAACGCCTCTGCCATCGCCGCCAGGGTGGCGGCGGTGCGGTGCGGCGCTTCGAAGAAGACCAAGGTGCGCGGTTCGTCGCACAGCCGGGTTAGCCGGCGAGCCCGTTCGGCCGCCTTGCGCGGCAGGAACCCCTCGAAGCAGAACCTGTCGACGGGCAGCCCCGAAACCGCGAGGGCAGTGAGGACGGCGGACGGCCCGGGGACAGCGGTGACCTCGATCCCGGCCTCCAGAGCTGCCGCGACGAGGCGGTAGCCGGGATCCGACACCGACGGCATGCCGGCATCGCATACCAGGAGCACCCGCTCCCCGCCGGCCAGCGCGTCGACGAGCTGTGGGGTACGGCGTTCCTCGTTGCCGTCGAAGTAGGAGACGACGCGTGCGCGCACCTCGACGCCAAGCGCACCGATGAGTCGGCGCAACCGGCGGGTGTCCTCCGCCGCGATGACGTCCGCTGCGGCGAGCTCGGCAGCCAGCTGCGCCGAAGCATCGGCGATGCGTCCGATGGGTGTCGCGCCGATGACCAACGTGCCCGTCGTCGCCACCACTGCATGCTGCCAGCCTTACGATGTCCGACGTGGCAGCGGCAGGCACCCTGGCCGATGCCGCGCGGGCTACCGGGTCGAGCGCTGCCGCAGAGGCTGGCGTCGAACTGCTGGGCCGGTCCCACGATGGCCGTCCCCTCCCCCCGGCTCGGCGTCGGCTGACCCCTGCCGTCCTGCGCAGCGACCGGCTGTGGGGATGGCTTGGTCCGCTGCTGGTGACCGCGCTGGCGGGTGCGCTTCGGCTGCATCGGCTCGACCAGCCGCACCTGATGCTCTTCGACGAGACGTACTACGCCAAAGACGCCTACTCGATGGTGCGGTTCGGCTACGTGCAGAGCTTCGTCGAGAAGGCCAACGACCAGATTCTCGACGGGCGTCTCGGCGACCTGTTCACCGGGGATGCCGCCAAGCCCGTCCATCCCGAGGTCGGCAAGTGGATGATCGCCGTCGGCGAAGGCGTGTTCGGGATGGAGCCGTTCGGCTGGCGGGTCGCTGCCGCTGTGACCGGCGCACTCACCGTCCTCGTGCTCGCCCGTCTCGTCCGCCGGCTGACTGGTTCGACCCTGCTCGGCTGCGTCGCCGGGTTGCTGCTGTGCTTCGACGGGCTGCACTTCGTCATGTCACGGCTAGCCCTGCTCGACGGTTTCATGTCGTTCTGGCTGGTGTGTGCGGTTGCCTGTCTGGTCGCCGACCGCGACTGGGGGCGGCTGCGGCTGGCGCGCGTCGTGCGGCCCTCAGGCGACGCGCGGTTCGGACCTGTCCGCCCACTGCTGCTGCGGCCATGGCGGATCGGGGCGGCGGTGTGCTTTGGCCTCGCCTGCGGCACGAAGTGGAACGCGCTGTATGTGTTCGCAGCGTTCGCTGTCCTCATGCTCGCCTGGGACGTCGGGGCGCGGCGGACCTACGGCGTACGTCGTCCGACGCTCGCCGCCCTCGTCGCCGACGGCCTGCCCGCGGTGCTCACGCTGCTCGGCGTCGCGCTGGTGACGTACGTGGTGTCGTGGACGGGCTGGCTGGTGCACGCCGGGGAGTACGAGCAGGCGTTCGGTGCGGACTGGGGCAGCTACCTGCGCACCGACGCGAACGGCCTGCTTCCCGAGGCGACGCAGTCGCTGCGGTCGCTGTGGCACTACCACCTCGTCGTGTACGACTTCCACGTGGGAACGCCCGACGCCAACGGCTGGACCATTCTCGACGCCACGCACCCCTATCAGTCCCATCCCGGGGCCTGGCCCATCGTCGGCCGCCCGGTGGGCGTCGACGCCCAGCTCGACATCAAACCCGGTGACCAGGGCTGCACCGCATCCGACAGCTGCCTGCGCCAGATCCTGCTCATCGGCACTCCGGTGCTGTGGTGGGTCGGGACACTGGCGCTGATCGCGTCATTCGTCGCCTGGATCGGTCGGCGCGACTGGCGCTTCGGCGTCCCGCTCGTCGGCTTCCTGGCGGCTTGGCTTCCGTGGTTTCGCTACACCGACCGGCCGATCTTCTACTTCTACGCGGTGGCGATGGTCCCGTTCACCGTCATCGCGCTGACGCTGTGGATCGGGGTGCTGCTTGGGTCCTCCACCGCGTCACCACGCTGGCGGTGGTGGGGCAGCGCGGCCGCAGGCGCGTTCGTCCTGCTGGTGATCATCAACTTCGCGTACTTCTATCCGATCTACTCCGATCAGCTCATCACCCGTGAGCAGTGGCTGAACCGCATCTGGTTCAAGAGCTGGATCTGACGTGGGAGACCTGTGAAAGCTCTCTACAAGGCTGCCGGCGGCCCCGGCCTCACCCTCACCGAGCGGCCCGAGCCGATGCCGGGGCACAACGAGGTCAAGATCCGCGTTGCGCGCACGGGTATCTGCGGCACCGACCTGCACATCGAGTCCTGGGACGGCTGGGCGCAGGGCGCGATCACCGCTCCGCTAGTCCCCGGGCACGAGTTCTCTGGCCATGTCGTCGAGCTAGGGCGGGACGTCGGCACTGTGTCGGTCGGTGACCTCGTCTCCGGCGAGGGGCATGTGGTCTGCGGCCATTGCCGCAACTGCCGGGCCGGTCGACGGCACCTGTGCAGCCACGTGTCCAACCTGGGCGTCGACCGCGACGGCGCCTTCGCGGAGTACGTCGTCCTGCCGGAAAGCAACCTGTGGTGTCACCCACACGGGATGAGCGTCGACCTCGCGGCGATCTTCGACCCGCTCGGCAACGCCGTCCATACCGCGCTGTCCTTCCCGCTCGTCGGAGAAGACGTGCTGATCACCGGGGCGGGTCCTATCGGGCTGATGGCCACGGCGGTGGCCCGGCACGTCGGCGCGCGCTTCGTGGTCGTCACCGACGTGAACGCGGCGCGCTTGCGCCTTGCCAGCACGATGGGCGCCGATGTCGCGGTCAACGTGGCCACCGAGCGCATCGCCTCGGTCCAGCAGCACCTCGGCATGAAGGAGGGTTTCGACGTCGGTCTCGAGATGAGCGGAGCCGCGAGCGCGCTCCCCGAGATGCTCGACAACCTCAGCCACGGGGCGCACGTCGCGATGCTGGGTTTGCCCACGGAGCCCATCACGATCGACTGGGCCAAGGTCGTCTCCCACATGATCACGATCAAGGGCATCTACGGCCGCGAGATGTTCGAGACGTGGTATGCCATGAGCGCCTTGGTCAGCACCGGGCTCGACGTCTCCCCCGTTATTACGGACCACTTTTCGCCCGCGCGCTGGGAGGATGCTTTCGTCGCCGCCCGGCAGGCAGACCACGGCAAGATCCTTCTCGACTGGACCTAGGAGCAGGCCATCTACACCACCGTTCGCGCAGAGCTGCGTACGTCTCTGGACGAGATCAGAGCCGCTGGCCTCTACAAGCAGGAACGCCGCATCGACTCGCCACAGTCGGCGCACGTGGCCTCGGGCGGCGAGGACGTCTTGAACTTCTGCGCCAACAACTACCTCGGGCTGGCCAACGATCCTCGGCTCGTCGCGGCAGCCAAGTCCGCGCTCGACCACTGGGGCTTCGGGATGGCCAGCGTCCGGTTCATCTGCGGCACGCAAACCCAGCACGTCGAGCTCGAGGACAAGCTGTCCGCGTTCCTCGGCACCGAGGCAACGATCCTGTTCCCGTCCTGCTTCGACGCGAACGGCGGCGTGTTCGAGGTGCTGCTCGGCCCCGATGACGCAGTCATCTCCGACGAGCTGAACCACGCCTCGATCATCGACGGGATCCGACTGTGCAAGGCGCAGCGGTTGCGCTACCGCAACCGGGACATGGCCGACCTCGAGGCGCAGCTCCATGCAGCGGCGGGCGCCAGGCGACGGCTCGTCGTCACCGACGGCGTGTTCTCGATGGACGGCTACTACGCGCCGCTGGTCGAGATCTGCGAGCTGGCCGAGCGCCACGACGCGCTGGTGATGGTCGACGACTCCCACGCCGTGGGTTTCGTCGGGCCGACCGGCGCCGGCACCCCGGAGCTCTTCGGGGTGACCGACCGCGTGGACATCCTCTCCGGGACGCTCGGGAAGGCACTCGGCGGCGCGTCCGGCGGTTACATCGGCGCGCACGCCGAGATCGTCGAGCTGCTGCGGCAGCGGGCGCGGCCCTACCTGTTCTCCAACGCCGTGGCGCCCGCTGTGGTGGCGGGGTCGCTGGTCGCGCTCGACCTCGTCGCAGCGGGAGCCGACCGGCGCGCGACGCTGTGGACCAACGCCCGCAACTTCCGCCAGCAGATGGAGGCGGCGGGCTTCGACCTGCTGCCCGGCGAGCACGCCATCATTCCCGTCATGTTCCCCGACGCGCATGACGCAGTCGCCATCGCCGATGCCCTGCTCGAACGCGGCGTCTACGTGGTCGCGTTCTCCTACCCGGTCGTGCCGATGGGGAAGGCGCGCATCCGGGTGCAAATCTCAGCCGGGCACTCAGCCGACGACATCGCGCGATGCGTAGCGGCGTTTGTGGACGCCCGCAAGGCAGTGCAGGCCGCCTAGTCCGTCCTCTGACCCTATGGCGCGGCGAGAGCTTCGGCGAGCGCATCTTCCACCGCCATGTGCCTTCCGCGGTGGTATTCGCGCTCCCAGTCGTGGGCATCCATGGCTGCGCGTGCCTTGTCGTAGGGCGCCCCGATTTCGGCTTGTTGGACTGGTTCGCGTGGTGCCCCGATACGTTCGCGCATAGCCTCAGCTGAGCCGAGTAACCGAACGGCAAGTGGGAAGTCGTCAAGGTCTGCCAAGATCGCCCCATAGTCCTCAGCTGCGGTCACCAGCGACTCCGGGTTAGGAAGTTGCAACAGGTGCGGTATCACCTCGCGCATTCCAGCCAGGGCGTCCTGCGGTCGGCTCATTTGCCGCAGTATGCAAGCCATCTCGTACTCGGTATCCCACAGCGATAGGTCATCGCCGTCTTGTCGGTGGATGTCAGCCGCAGAGCTCAACAGCTCGACCGCTCGCGCGAAATTGCCTCCATCAGTCTCTGCGATCGCCAGATGCCAAAGGCCGACCGCCAATCTCTTCCGGTCGCCAGTGTGACGGCTGAGCGAAACCACCTCCTCGGCGGCTCGTCGAGCGGCCACAAAGTCCCCTGTGGACCGGTCAAGCCATGCCAACAGGCTGAGGGCGTGGGCTAGCCGGTTCTTGTCATCGACGCGGCGCCACAGCTCCACCGTTCGCAGCATGAGGGTGCGGGCACTCTCGGTGTCGCCCTGGACCTTCACAAGGTGACTCAACATATGCAAGCAGCGTCCGAACTCGACGCTCTCTTCATCGCCCGTCACACTGAGGGCTCGCTCGATCCACCGCCGGCCTTCGCCGTAGTAGCCGCGATCTACCCAGAACTCCCCCATTGCCGCACAAAGACGAAGACCCAGCTGCGCCTGATCGGAGGGGATTTCGCCTTCAGGTGATAGTGCCCAACGCAGTGCCTCACGGATATTGTCAAGATCTAGTTCAATTCGAGCGGCCACCTCCAGGTGCTGCTGCAAGTCGCGACCAGAGCTGAGTTCCACTCCCCACAGCTCAGCGAACTTCAGAAAGTACCGAGCATGGGCTCGGCGGACATTCTCTAGCTCGCCGGTGGCTGCCATTCGGTCGATGGCATAGGCGCGGATCGTCGCCAACATGCCGACGCGGGGCTCCCCTTGGGCGTCTTCGCCGACGGTTACCAGGCTGGCGTCGAGCAGGTCAGCGATCGGGCCTAACGGGTCGACGGTTTCAAAACTGGACGCTGAGGCGGACACGGCGGTGATCGCATCAAGCCCAGCACCGCTGGCAAACACTCCCAGCCGACGGAAGAAGGACTGCAGCTCTGGGGTCAGCAGGTCATACGACCAGGCGATCGTGTCCCGCAAGGTCTTCTGCCTGGACGGCCCCTGCTTTCCGGCAGCGGCGATGTCCAACGCGTCATCAAGCCTGGCGAGGATGGCGGCCGGGCTCAGCAGGCGGGTGCGGGCAGCGGCGAGCTCGATCGCCAAAGGCAAGCCGTCCAAGCGCCGGCAGATCGCTGCAACGTCGGTCACATTTCCCGCGGCGAGCTGAAACGCCGGCCGAACCTTGCGTGCTTGCTGTGCAAACAGCTGCACCGCTCCCGACGCCTGCGCCGCCTCGAGACTCCCCGTGATCGGCAGCTCGAGCGGCGGCACCGGGTACACATGCTCAGCCTCCAACGCCAAGGCGCGTCGGCTCGTGGCGATACACACCACCTGCGGGGCATGGGCCAACAACTCCGCCACGACACCATCCGCGCCGTCGATCTGCTCCAGGTTGTCCAGCACCAACAGCGCCGTCCGATGCACGACATGATCGAAGAAGCCCGGCGGAATGCGCCCCTCCGGCGGCACATCCAATGTCTCGGCAATGGATGTCCACATCGCGTCGGAGGTCGTCACCGAAGCAAGCGGAACGAAATACACCCCATCGGGGAACTGGGATTTGAGCCGTTCGGCTACTCCGAGGGTCAGCCGAGTCTTTCCAGAACCGCCGGGGCCGGTCAGCGTGGCGAGCCGGACCTCAGGCGACCCCAGCAAGGCCGTTAGCTCATCTAGTTCCCCGTCGCGACCGACCAGCGGTGACGCCGGCCGGGGAAGACTCGACGAAGCACCAAGCGTCTTGACCGGCGGAAAGTCAGCAGGCAGACCTTCGATGACCAACTGGACTAGTCGCTCGGAGCGAGCGATGTCTTTCAGCTGATGAGTGCCGAGATCCTTTACCGTCACACCGTTGGGCAGGCAGCCAGTCGCCAATTCGGCGGTTGCTGACGACATGAGCACCTGCCCACCGTGCGCCGCCGCCGCGATCCGGGCGGCCCGGTGCACATCCATCCCCACGTAGCCGCCGTCGTGAACCTGCGGGGTGCCAGTGTGGATGCCCATCCGCACCCGTACCTGCTCGCCGGCCGGCCACTCGAACGCCGCCAGCTCCTGCTGCCCCTGCCTCGCAGCGGCTACGGCCTGTTCGGCGGTGGGAAACACCACCATGAAGCTGTCGCCCTCGGTGCCGAGCTCGGTGCCGCCATGGTCCATCCACGCTTTACGCAGTACCTGCCGCTGGCCGTCCAGAGCATCCGCATAGGCAGAGCCGAGCCGCGAAAGGAGCCTGGTGGAGCCTTCGATGTCGGAGAACACCAACGACACCGTCCCCGACGGCAGCTCGCTCACGAGTTGATTACACCGTGCTTGGATTGCCCTGGCCAGCGAGAGCCCGGTCAATACATTGCTCACGACGACACGAGCTGCTCGCACCCCGAACAGATCCCCGACCGTCGTGGGCGCTGTGGACCTTGCACCTTCGATGTGACAGTGTCCTTGTCATGGACAATCTCTCGGGTCAAGGGTCCAGCCGGTCTCGCTGCGGCGAGCCAAGCGACGCCGCCAAACATCAAGCGGCGCTGCTAGTCGCTGAACGATCCGGTTCGACACCGGAGGCGCGATTGATCCTGGAGATGCTTGGTCTCTCGGAACAGGCGTGGCGGGACACCACCGCTATCCCGCGTCCACGAAAGCCCTGAGCGCGCAGCCCGCACCGAACGCTAGTGCGCTGCGCCTTCTGAGCGCGTCCGGCTGCCCGGGGGTTTCACGCCCTAGCCGCTGACTGCTCGCCCGACTGCTGGTTGCGCAGGCGCGCTCGCGCGTCGCGAACATGCGACTTGACCGTTCCCACGGAGATCCCGAGAGCCACAGCCGTGTCGGCCTCGGTGAGATCGTCGAAGTAGCGCAACACGAGCACCGCGCGCTGCTGCGGCGACAGCCTGCGCAGGTCCTCGAGCAGCGCGAAGCGGTCCGTGCTGTCGTGATGCACTGTCTCCGGGACCACGTCGGTGGTGACCTCTCGCCAACGGCGACCGCGCCATCGGTTCACAGACTCACGGGCGAGCACCTGCCGGACGTACGGCTCCGGGCGGTCCTTGATCCGCGCCCACTTCGGCACCACCTTGATCAGCGCTGACTGCACGAGGTCCTCGGCGTCGTGATGGTCGCCGGTGAGCAGGTAGGCCGTACGCAGCAGCGCGCCTCTCCGCGCGACCACGAATGCCTCGAAGTCGGCGTACCCGGTCATGACGCACCGCCATCTGCTCCGAGCGCCTCTCCGATCAGATCGGTAGCGAACGTGACCGGATGGGGTGCTCCTGGAGTTACGACCACGCGACGCAGGGCGGGGTCGTGGAACGGGAAGTCGGCGCCGTCGCGGATGTCCAGGGCGACCACTGCCCGGCTGAGGTCATCCGGGTCGTCAAGAGCGCCGGGCTTGCGATGACCGAGCAGGATCTCGGAACCAATGACTCCCAAGTCGTCGCACAACACCGACGCGTCGGATCGTCCCGTCCTGTCCGCGATGGTCGGGGACTCACATGACCAGGGAGGATCGCTTTCGAAGATTCTGATTGGCGGGTCAGTCCCTGCGGGCCCCTCGAGGTAGGGATAAGGGTTGACCAACTTCGGCGCCGTACCCGGCTCCCACACCCATCCGTCCACGTCGCTCCCTCCCGCAACGTGGCCGACGAGGTGGGTGGCATCGACCCACGTGGCCCCTCCGCGAACCTCGAACTCGAACGCGGACGAGTACTCGTCGCCGCTGACAAGATCGCGGACGACCAGCTCCCCGCTCGTTTCGTCGCCTGCCTTTCCTCGGCCTTCCCTCGGGGTGTAGTAGGCGATCCTGCGGCCGTCTGGAGACAGCGCGAAATGGGCGTCAGGAGCCTCGTAGATCCAGGCGGACAGGTCGATCGGGAGCGTGCCGAACGTCCCGGTCTCCGCGACGAGACCGACAGCTTGGGGCGCGCGGCCGGCGTGGTCGTCGTCCAGGGTGTAGGCCTCGCGAGGAGCCAACCAGATCGCCGCCAGCGGTCCGGGAGTGAGCCCGAGATCCGGCAGCTTCTCCCCGACGGGGTATTCGATCGGCAGCGCGATGCCAACGGCCCCCGCCGGCGCAAGGTGGGAGCGGCTGCCATAGCCATCGGCGAGGCGTACGCCGATGCCTGTGCCGAGGGCGCCCACCACCAGCAAGGTGGCCGCGAGTGCCGCGCCCCGGAGGCGATGCGCGCGTTTGCCGCGCGCCCAAAGCTCGGCCGCGGGCGCACCGCCCGTTGGTGCGTCGTCGGCCAACTCCACCAGCCGGTCGTGCAGCGTGTCCATGGGTCCCTCCGATTCGAAAGCCTCACTCATCAGTACGCGATGGATGGGGCTCTCGGAGGGGTCCGGTTTCGAACCGGGTCACGATGAGGGTCGTCAAACGCAGCCACCGGCGAACTCCTCAGGTCCTCCTGGACGAGGATTCCGGACAAAGCCGCTGACCAGCGGGCTTGGTGGAGCTGAGGGGATTTGAACCCCTGACCCCCTCGATGCGAACGAGGTGCGCTACCGGACTGCGCCACAGCCCCGACGGGGAAAGCCGGCCAGGATCGAGCCGTGGCAAAGATAGCAGCGCGCCCGCGTTCGTCCGCGCGGAGAGCCCGAAGTCACCAAGGGGAATGGACCCGGCGGTGGCGAGCCGTGGCGAGTCTGGCGCGAGGCCGAGCGTCAGCGAGGCCGGATGGCCGGCGAGCCACCGCCGGGTCCATTCCAGTCAGCGGGGCCAGGGTCCCAGCCAGCGGCTCAGCTGCCGACAGCGCGCCGGGGCTCCGTCTCCTCCCCGGGCTCCCCCGCAGGTGGCGGAGTCTCCGCGCTGGCAGCCGGCGGCTCGAGGCGCCCAGAGGTCCAGGTCCCCGGCTCACCCAGGCTGATGGCGCGTACGGTGCGGGGGGCTTTCGGCTTGGAGAGGTAGGTGGGCAGCGTCACCGGCAGTGGATCCCACAGCGAGCCGCCGTCAGCGGTCGGGACGGTCACCGCGACCACTCGCTCGGGCTCGGCGAGCGGCTCGGGCACCGGCTCGGACGGATGCTCGGCCGGGCGTTCGGCAACCGGCTCGCCCTGCGGCCGCTCTCGAATCACCACACTGGGCTCTCGCCGGGGCTCCAGAGCCTGACCCTGCGCCCAGTACGACTCGTCCTGGCGTCGAACCTGACGGCGGCAGGCCGTGAGATACCCGAGCACCAACGCGGCGGGGACGGCGACCGCCCACCATGGCAGCAGACGCGCCGCGCAGACTCCGCCGACGACCACCGTCATCATCAACAGGACGACGAGGACCCGTCGTCGCCGTGCAGCAGCGGCTCGGGCAGCCTGCTGGCTGGGCGGGCGGCGAGCGGGTGCCGGCTCCGCGGCGCGCTCTACCTGCAGCGGCTGGCCGGACGGCGCTGAGACGGAGTCAGCGGGATGGCGGGCGAGCACGCGCATGGCCGCGGAGAAGCGGTCGACGGAGCGGGCTCGTACCTTCTCGTCGTGGCGGCGTAGCGCGAGCGGCACGAGGTAGGCGGCCCAGGCGACCACGATCGCCGCGTAGATGAGCCCCGACATCCCCACAGCCCGACGGTAGGCCCGGGTCTGATGACCGCTAGGGAGCCGGTCCGGTGTGTCGGAGGATTAGTTGCGCTGTGTGGTCGTACGCCGGTGGGGGCTGCGTCGCCACCGGGCGAGCAGTCCCTCGGGGACCTCTTCGGCAGTCAGCGCGAAGATGTGGTGGTCGCGCCAGTCGCCGTCGATGTGCAGGTACCGAGGGGCGTAACCCTCACGGCGGAAGCCCAGCTTTTCGACGACCCGCAGGCTGGCGGTGTTCTCGGGCCTGATCGCCACCTCGATGCGGTGCAGCCCCATCGTGAACCAGCAGTGGTCGCAGGCCAACGCGACCGCGGTCACCATCGTGCCGGCTCCCGCGTGGTCACGACCGAGCCAGTAGCCGATGGCCGCCCAGCTCGCGGAGCCCCAGGTGATGCCGCTGACCGAGAGCTGGCCGACCATGTGCTCGTCGAACGTCACGGCGAACGGGAGCAGCCGGCCCTGCCGGGCTTGGCGGCCCAGATCCTTGATCAGCGCCCGCGCCGAGGGTGGTGGCGGAGGGGACCCCGGCGGGGTGGTGGCCTCCCACGGGCGGAGCCAGGCACTGTTGCGCTTGCGCAGCTCCACCCAGGTCCCCGCGTCGGAGGCGCGGAGGGGACGAAGCCCTACCTGACCTTCGCTCAGCCGCACGGGCCAGCCGCGGGTCAGGGCTCGTCCCCCGGCTGTGTGGAGAAGTCGGGGACAGGGTGGTCGCCGCCGTGGATCTGGTCCAGCGCATGGCTGAGCACCGTTGCCAGCACCTCGAGCCCGTCGCGTGCGCCGCCCGGGGAGCCGGGCAGGTTGACGACAAGTGTCCGTCCGGCGACACCGGCGAGGCCCCGCGACAGAGCCGCCGTGGGTACGCCCTGCGCCACGCCGCGAGCGCGCACCAGCTCCGCCAAGCCCGGCACCTCGGTGTCGAGGACGCGCCTCGTGACCTCTGGGGTCCGGTCCGTCGGCGCGAGCCCGGTCCCGCCGGTGGTGAGCACGAGGTCGTACGCCGCCTCGACCCCCGCCCGCAGCTCTGCCTCGACCGGTTCACCGTCGGGAACGACCCGCGGCCCGTCGACCGAGTACCCGAGGTCGCGCAACCCGCTGACGAGCAGCGTGCCGCTGCGGTCCTCGTAGATGCCGGCGGCCGCCCGGTTGGAGGCGGTGACGACGAGCGCGCGGCGCTGCGGCTCGGCGCTTTCTGGCTCGGCGCTCACCTCGGGGCCTCGTCCCCGCGCCGCCAGGTGCCGCTAGCGCCACCGGACTTCTCCTCGACCCGGACATCGGTGATGACCGCGGACTTGTCCACGGACTTCACCATGTCGACGAGCGCGAGTGCCGCCGTCGCCACCGCGGTGAGCGCCTCCATCTCGACCCCCGTGCGGTCGGTCGTGCGTACCGACGCCTCGATGTGTACGGCGTCCGCGGCGACCGTCAGGTCGACGGTCACGCCGGTCACCGCGATGGGGTGGCACAACGGCACCAGCTCGGGTGTCTTCTTGGCGCCGAGGATGCCCGCCACACGCGCGACACCGAGCGCGTCGCCCTTGGGGACACCTTCACCGCGGAGCAGCTCAGCCACCTCTGCGGAGACAAGCACGCGCCCGCTCGCGCGAGCCAGCCGGGGAGTGGAGTCCTTGGCCGAGACGTCGACCATGCGCGCCGCACCGGTGGCGTCGACGTGCGTGAGCCGTGCGTCGGCCATCTAGTAGTCCCGGTCCAGCGCCATGACCTCGACGGTCTCACCCGCGTCGATCGCGGTGGTGTCCTCCGGCACGACTACCAAGCAGTTCGAGGCGGCTAGCCCACCCACCAGGTGCGAGCCGTGCCCGCCGAACGGGGTGACTCGCGCGCCGCCCGTGTCCACGCGGAAACGCCCCCGCACGAACTGACGCCGCCCCGGCACCGACGAGATCGCCTCGGTGCACGTGGCCTGCACCAGTGGCCGCTGGTAGGGCATCCGTCCGGTCATGCGGCGGATGGCAGGCACACAGAACACCTCGAACGAGACATAGGTCGACACGGGGTTGCCCGGCAGTGTGAGGATCGGCGTCGCATCCTCCCCGACGGTGCCGAAGCCTTGTGGCTTGCCGGGCTGCATCGCCACGTCGTAGAAGTCGACGGTCCCGACCCGGCTGAGCACGTCCTTGACGATGTCGTACGCCCCCTTGCTCACTCCTCCGGTGGTCACCACCAGATCGGCCCGCACCAGCTGGTCGGACAGCGCGTCAGCGAACTCGCGCGGGCTGTCCGGCACGATCCCTACCCGGTAGGCGATGGCGCCCGCTGCGCGCGCGGCCGCCGCGACGAGGTAGCTGTTGGAGTCATAGATCGAGTCCAGCGCGAGCGACGTGCCCGGCTCGCGCAGCTCGTTGCCGGTCGAGACGACGACGACTCTGGGTCTGGGCCGCGTCCGCACCTGCGCTCGTCCCACCGCCGCGAGCAGGCCGACCTCGCGCGGCCCGACGATGGTGCCCTCCTCGACGACAAGGTCGCCTTTGCGGACGTCCTCACCCTGGCGGCGTACGTAGGTGCCGCTCGCCGCCGGCTGCGAGATGTCGACGACCGCGACGCCCTGGTCGGTCCACTCCAGCGGGACGACGGCGTCAGCGCCGTGCGGCATCGCCGCACCGGTCATGATGCGCAAGGTCGCGCCGGGCGACAGGGCGTACGCACGGTTCTGGCCGGCGGCGACCTCTCCGACGACCGGTAGCCGCACCGGCTTTTCGCCGGTCGCGGCGGCGACGTCGACGGCGCGTACGGCATAGCCGTCCATCGCGGAGTTGTCGAAGTTGGGCAAGTCCACCGCAGCCCGGACGTCCTCACCGAGCGGCAGCCCGAGTGCCTCGAGCAGCGGCTGGTCGTACGCCGGGAGCGGCGCGACGACTGCCAGGATCCGGCTGAGGTGATCGTCGACGTTGCGCAGCGCGGCGGTCTCGGTCACCATGCTGGGAGCCTAACCGGGCGACCCGCCGAGGATGGTGCCGTCCGGCACAGACTCCGGCCAGTCCGCACTGGACACCTCGACCTCGCCGCGGACCACCACACCGGCCCCGAACGAGACGTCACCGCGTACGACGAAACGGTCGCAGTCCACCAGCGACGGTGGCCCGCCCGCAAACCTGGCGTCGAAGTCGCGCAGCAGCGCGAAGTACTCCTTGTCGAGGTCGACGTACGGCGCCGACCGGCCGCGCCGCCGGGCCAGCGCGAGCCGGTGGTCGGGCGCCACCTCGTAGACGTCGGAGCGCAGGACCAGCAGGTCGTTGGTCGTCTTGACCGGGAGGAACCTCGACCGGTCGACCTCGATCGCGACCGAGTCGTCGAACACCTCAACCGCGGCGCCCATCGCGGTCTCGATCTGCACGACCTCCGGAGAGCTGGGGTCGCTCGGGTCGACGGGTTTGACGTTGCGGATCAGCGGCAACCCGAGGACACCGCCGCTGGACTCCAGCGCGCCGGCCAGGGCACGCAGGTCGAGCCACAGGTTGTTGGTGTTGAAGTAGCGGTGCCGCTCCACGTCCGCGAACGCGTCGGCGTCTTCGGGCCGGGTCTGTGCGCTCTCCCGCAGCACCAGCCGGCCGTCGCCACGCCGCACGGCAAGGTGGCCGCCTTTGCGATCCGAGGCCGTCCGACGGCACGCCTCAACGGCGAACGGTGCCTCGGTGCCGGCGAACCAGCCCGCGACTTTGGGGTCCGGCGTCGCGCCGAGGTTGTCGGCGTTGGAGACGAACGCGTAGCGCAGACCCTTGCCGAGCAGCGCTTCGAGGACACCGGAGATGTCGAGCGCGGTGTAGAGGTCACCGTGCCCCGGTGGGCACCACTCCAGGTCGGGGTCGGCCGGCCACCGCGCCGGCGTCAGGTCGCCGACGAACAGCTTGGGCTCTCGGTTCTGCAGGAAGTCAAGGGCAAGTCCGTCAGCAGCGAGGTCGGGGTATGCCGACAGCGCTTCCAGAGTGTCGTTTCGGGTCCGGAAGCTGTTCATGAACACGACGGGCAGCTCGACGCCGAACTGCTCCCGGGCGTAGCGGACCTGCGCGACGATGACGTCGAGAAAACTCGTGTCGTCGCGGACCGCCAGCAGCGTCTTGGCGCGCTCCATGCCCATCGACGTGCCGAGTCCGCCGTTCAGCTTGACCACCACGGTCTGGCCGATTGCCTCTCGCGCCCGCTCCTTTTCGACGTGGACGTCGGCGAGCCTCGGTAGGTCAGCGACCGGCTCGATGTCCTGCTCGGCAAGCGTGCCGGTGTCCCCGCTCTCCAGCAGCTGGTAGTAGTGCGCGAAGACGTCGATGGCCCGCGGATGGACGTCGGCTCGTTCCATCGCCGTTCGGGCAGCGGCCAATCCCTCGGCTGACATGCGCGGCATCGTAGGCCGTCGGCTTGTCGGCCTACCGTGGCACGTGTGTGCGCAGCGAACACTGGCGATGCCGCAGCGCGCAAGCACGCGCTCCGCCGGCAGCTGCTTGCGACCCGGCGGCGCCGATCGCTGGCCGAGCTGATCGAGTCGGCAGCAGCGATCACGCGACACCTGCTCGACCAGCCAGAGGTCGCCGGCGCCACGACCGTCGCCGCGTACGCGTCCGTCGGTGCCGAGCCCGGCACCGGGCCGTTGCTGGAAGCGCTGAGTGAGCGCGGCGTCCGCGTACTGCTGCCGGTCGTGCAACCCGACCACGACCTGGACTGGGCGCCGTACGCCGGCGCGGAGCTGTTGGCACCGGCAGGACTCGGGCTGTTGCAGCCCATGACCGCGACGCTCGGCCACGACGCGATACGGGCCGCCGACGTCGTGCTGTGCCCTGGGCTTGCCGCCGACGGGCATGGCAACCGCCTCGGGCGAGGCGGCGGCTCGTACGACAGGGCCCTGCGCCGGGTACGCACCGGTGCGCCTCGCTGGGTGCTGCTCTACGACGACGAGCGGCTGGCGAGCGTACCGGTGGACGAGCACGACGTACCGGTCAGCGGCACGATCACACCGAGCGGCCTGATCCGCTGCTGAGCTGACGGCGGCGCACCGGCTACCTACTTCGGCCGCGGGTCCTACGGGTGCAACACCAGGGTGTCGCTGCCGGCAGCTGAGACGGCTGCGGGCGTGAACGCCCAGGGCAACGATCGTCCCGCCGCCCACAGCTCCGCCTGGTCGGCGTAGTGGTCGGAGAACGCGTGTCCCGACGCGCCGGTGAGGTTGACCCACGTGGACTCGTCGAAGTCGCCGAGGGAGACGACCATCCGCATGGACGGCACCCGGTCGACCTCGTAGCCGAGCGCGGCGTTCCACCCGGTCGCGTCGACCGCCGCGGGGCCGCCGCCGAGCTCGTAGGGTCCGCGGTTGAGCAACCACTCCACCGGGCCTACCCCGGACTTCCCCAGCGAGGCGTTCGTCAGCTCCAGCGTGTGGAAGTGTCCCCACGTCCAGCTGGCTGGGCTGCGGGCCTGCCGCACCGTCAGCTCGTCACGAGCGGCCGTCATCGCCTCGGCGAGCACGTCGTCGCGCGTCTCACGAACCGCGGATGTGCGTACGTCGTCCCACCACCGGCTGCCCGGGTCGCGCAGCAGCCGCCCGACGACCGCGACCCAGCGGTCACCACCATCGGGCCAGGTCGCCGGCGGCAGCTGGTCGTGGAAGGCGAGCGCGAGCAGGTTGCGCCATACGACGTTGAAGTAGGCTGCCGGTGCCGAGTCAGCGGGCTGAGTGAAGTCCCAACCAGGCAAGACGCGCTGGCCCTGACGGGCGAATGCGGTGTCGAGGTTGACGTCGAGCAGGTACGGGACGAGCGTCGCGGCGATGGCATTGCGGCTGTCCAGCTGGATCTCCGCCATGTCGTCGATCGTGAGGTTGTTGTCCGCGCGGATCCGCTGGGTGATGCGTGCGCTGCGATAGCCGTAGTCCCACGAACCGCCGAGGTAGTAGGGGTAGGACCGACGCACGACGGCCTGGTTGGCGGCGACCACGAACCCCTGCGCCGGGTCGAGGACGTTGGGCAGCGCAGCGAACGGTACATAGCCCTCCCAGTCGAACGACGGATCCCAGCCGGGCACCGGCCAGTCGCCGTGCCCGGTGCGCCGGATGGGGATGCGACCCGGAGCCTGGTAGCCGATGTGGCCGGCTCGGTCGGCGTACACCAGATTCTGCGCCGGCACCTCGAAGTGGCGGGCGGCCGTGCGGAAGTCGTACCAGTCCTGCGCGCGGTTGATGCCGAACAGCGCGTCGGCTGTGCGCCCAGGGTCAAATGCCGTCCACCGCAGCGAGACGGCGGAGCCGCGGCCGGGGGGCGCATGGCCGGCCACCGGAGCATCAGCGCCGATCCGGGCCATCGTGCTGGACACGTCGGAGACCAGTGGCCCGTTGCGAGTGGACCGGACGGTGAACGTCACGGGCTTGTCCTGTCCGGTGACCTGGATCGTCTCCCGCCGGGTCGTCAGCGGGACGGACCGGCCGGCGTAGCGGTAGCTGCTTCCGCGGACCCGCTCCAGGCACAGGTCGGTGACATCCGGACCGAGGTTGCTGAACCCCCAGGCGATCTTGGCGTTGTGCCCGATCACGACGCCGGGCACTCCTGCGAACGTGAACCCCGAGACGTCGAAGGGACAAGCCTCGCTCCGAGTCGTGCAGTGCAGGCCCATCTGGTACCAGACACCGGGCATGGTCGGGGCGAGGTGCGGGTCGTTGGCAAGCAACGGCTTTCCGGTGTTGGTGCGTGCACCCGCGACCGCCCACGCGTTCGACCCGACGCCATCGCCCGTCCCAAGCAGTGTCGGCAGGTCCGCGGTGACGCCGCGCAGCGCCGCGAGCTGGGTCACCGCCTGCGCTGGCAACCCCGGCGGGCGCGACGTACCCGCGCGCCCAGGACTCACCACCTGCTGGTAGACGCCGTCGACAACGGCCCCCTCCTCCACAATCGGAGGGTGCTCGTCGTAGGGGTAGGGCGGGTAGAGCTCGGCCACCATGCGCCGCGGCAGCCTGGTGGCAGCGAGGACCCGGTCGACCTCCTCCTCCATGTTTCCGCGCAGGTCCCACGCCATCGCCTTGAGCCACGACAGCGAGTCGACCGCGGTCCACGGCTCGGGCGTGTAGTCCACACCGTCCAGAGACAGCACGGCGTACTCCAAGGACAGCCTCGCGCCACTGTGGTCTGCGAGGTAGGCGTTCACGCCCGCCGCGTAGGCATCCAGGTAGCCACGCGTCGACGGAGTGAGCAGCTCGAGCTCCTGCTCCGCCACCCGCCGCCAGCCCAGCGTCCGTACGAGCATGTCGGTCTGCAGGGTGTCGGCGCCGAAGAGCTCGGAGAGCCGTCCGGAGGTCACGTGACGACGGAAGTCCATCTCGAAGAACCGGTCCTGAGCCTGTACGAACCCCTGTGCGAAGAAGAGGTCGTCGGAGTTGTCGGCGTAGATCTGCGGGATGCCGTGCGCGTCACGGAGCACGCGGACCTCGGAGTGCAGACCCGGCAGCGTCACGTCGCCGGCGTAGTCGGGAAACGACCTCTGCACTGTCCAGGCGACGAAGGCGGTTGCCGCAATCAGCACCACGACCAGGGTGCCGGCGAGATAGGCAAGAGCCTTCACCCATCGGCGCACCGCGCCATTGTGCCGGTCGAACTGAGCGCGGTCGGTCCAGTGGAGGGCCAGCGCGGCAGGTTCACAGCGCCTTTGGGGTGGAGTGCTCGCGCCAGGGCACGTGTGATCAACCCCAAACCGGCGGTTGGCGCTGAGTATCGTCTCTGTAATGACCGCGCCGCACCAGACGCTGGCGTCCCGGCGCATCCTGGTCTACGGCGTGACCGGCTCGGGCAAGTCCACGTTGGCACGGCGTATCGCCGAAGCCACCGGCGTGCCGCTGTATCTGGTGGACGAGCACACCTGGCGGCCCGGTTGGGCGCCGGTGCCCGAGGACGAGCAACGGGCGCGCTTCGAGGAGATCTGCGCCCGTGACGAGTGGGTGTTGGACACGGCGTACAAGACGTGGCTCGACGTGCCGCTCGCTCGGACGCAGTTGCTGGTCGCCTTGGACTACCCGCGCTTGGTGTCGCTGGGGCGCCTGCTCCGCCGCACCGCGATGCGCATCGTGGACCGGAGGCCGATCTGCAACGGCAACTACGAGACACTGCGCCAAGCGCTGTCCAGTGACTCGATCGTGGCGTGGCACTTCCGCTCCTTCAGCCGCAAGCGCCGGCAGATGCGGGCCTGGGCCGTCCACCCGCCGGGACCGGTCGTCCTGCTCTTTCGACACCCGCGGGACGCCGACCGCTGGCTCAGCACCCTGTCGCCCAGGCCCGGGGCTGACGGCCCCGGGCACGCTGCCGGCCGTGGCACACTGGCAGTCGACGAAGTCGAGTGCTAAGCCGACGCTGTGCTGCGAGGGAAGGGAAGACCGTGCCGACGTACCAGTACGCCTGCACCGAGTGCGCCGAGCGGCTCGAGGTCCAGCAGAGCTTCACCGACGACCCGCTGACGCAGTGCCCTGTGTGCGAGGGCCGGTTGCGGAAGGTCTTCAACGCAGTCGGCGTGGTGTTCAAGGGCTCGGGCTTCTACCGCAACGACTCGAGGGAGAGCGCCAAGAACGGGAAGGCGGACAAGGCCGATGCCGCCAGCCCGAAGACCGACGGCACCAGCACGAAGAGCGACGGCGACGGCGACAAGGCCGCAGCCAACGGCAAGCAGCCAGCTGCCGACAAGGGCCACGGCGACAAGCCGGCCACCGGAGCATCGGCAGGTTCGGCGTCCAGCGGCAGCGGAGACACGAAGAAAACGGCCGGCAGCCCCACCTGAGCGGGTGCTGTGGATGACGCCGGCCCAACTGGAGCCCGCGTCGTTAGCCTTCGCGGATGCCTTCGCTGATGCAGCGGCTCGGCCCCATCTGGCGCGACCTGCGCCGCGCCACCGGCCGGCACCGCAGGGTGCTCGCCGCTGGTCTGGGCGCGGCAGCGGTGGCCTCAGGTCTCAATGCGTTGGCACCTCCCGCAGCGCACACGGTTGCCGTCGTCGCGGCGGCGCACGACCTCGCCGGTGGCGCGCGGATCACCGAAAGCGACGTACGCGCTGCGGAGTTCCTGCCCGCGACCGTCCCGAGCGGTGCGCTGCGCGCCGCTGACGACGCGATCGGCCGCGTCCTCGCCGCGCCGCTACGCGCCGGAGCGCCGCTGACGGACCTGTCGCTGCTCGGTGACCGGCTCATCTCTGGCTACGGTCGTGGCCTCGTCGGGGCGCCGGTGCGGATCGGTGACGCGGCCGCGGTCTCACTGCTGCGCGTCGGTGACACCGTCGACGTACTCGCGAGCTCGGCAAACGGCACGACGACGGCTTCAGTCGTCGCGGCGGACGCGCCGGTGATCGCGATACCCGCAGCGGATGGTGACTCGAGCTCGTTCGACTCCGGTGCCTTGCTCGTCCTCGCTGTCAGCCCGCAGGTCGCCACCGGCCTGGCGGAGGCAGCCGTCTCCGACCGGCTGTCAGTTGTACTTACCGGCTGAGGCTTCACTGCCAGTGCGGAGGAACCTCGCCGAGCAGCCATTCGTCGTCGTTGTCGGTGTCCGGCTCGTTCCACCCCACCGGGTCCTCGTCACCGGTCTGCTCAGGCAGCACCGGTTCGTCGCGGTGGTCGGGCTGGGTCACGGTCACCCACCCGGCCGGATCACTGGTTCAGCCCGTCGAGGCACGCTGTGACGAGGTGGCCGAGCGAGGGCAGGTGGTAGCCACCTTCCTGCACCGCCACGACCGGCAGGGCTAGGCCGGCAACGGCGCCTCCCGCCGCGAAGTAGCCGTCCCGGGTGACCTCGAGCGGGCTCTCCGGATCCTCGGCCGCGGCATCGACTCCCAGCGACACGACCAGCGCCGTAGCCCCGAAGTCGCTGACCGCTTCGGCCAGGCGATGCACCCCAGCCAGCCAGTCGCCGTCCGCGGTGCCAGGTGCGAGCGGGACGTTGTACGTCGTACCCTCGCCGGCGCCGAGTCCGGTCTCGTCGGCGTAGCCGACGACATGCGGAAACCAGCCGGCACCCGGGTCGACGTGGACGGAGCCGTAGAAGACGTCCGGCCGCTCGTAGAAAATCGCCTCGGTGCCGTTGCCGTGGTGGGCGTCGAGGTCGATGACCGCGACCCGGGCATGCCCGGCGTCGCGCAACGCCTGCGCGGCAATCGCGGCATTGTTGAGATAGCACGACCCGCCGAACGCGGCGCGGGTGACGTGGTGGCCCGGCGGCCGGCACAGCGCGTACGCGACCGCTGCCCCGGCCGTGACGACGTCGACGGCGGTGAGCGCGCAGTCGGCTGCCGCTCGGGCCGCCGCCCAGGTGCCGGGCCCGATGAGGGTCATGGTGTCGTACCCGAACTGGCCGGCCCGGGCGTGCACCGCCGGAGCGCGTCGCCCAGGGATCGTTCCGAGCATGGTCGCAGTGGGAAAGAAGTACGGGACGACGCGGTCCTGTCCAGGGTCGTCGAGGAAGCCGGCGGCGACCCACTCGGTATAGACGTGACGCATGTGCTCCAGCAGGGCCCGGTCGTGCACGGCGAGCAGGGGTGCGTCATCGTGTGGACGCGCATCCACGAGCGGGTGACCGGCTGCTCTGAGGGCGGCGAGGATGACGTCGACACGCTCCGCCACCTCGGTGCCCGGGGTGTTGACGCCGACCCACATCTCGGCACCGGGCTCGTGCTCACGGCACGTGGGCGACCAGACCGCAGGCGCCGCTGTCACGGTCGTCAGGATGCCAGGCCGTGCGGCAGGATGCCCGCATGCCTCGTGCCGATGAACTGGGAATACGGATAGGCCTGCTGCCGGCGGGACCGACGAACTCGGTGCTGGACGTTGCGGGCGTGGGCGTCGGCCATGCCACTGTGTGGCGCGACGAGGCGGACCCTCCGCAGGGGCGCGGGGTGGCCCGCACCGGGGTCACTGTGCTGCGGGTCGCCGATGACGCCTTCGACCGGCCGGTGATGGCCGGTGGCGCCGTGCTCAACGGCGCCGGAGAGTGCACGGGGTTCATCACCGCAGCCGAGTGGGGTGCCATCGAGACCCCGATCTGCCTCACGTCGACGTTGCAGCTCGGCCGGGTCTACGACGCCGCGTGTGAGCTGATGCTCGAGGAGGAGGAGCGGGTCGCGGAGGACTTCATCATCCCGGTGGTCGCCGAGTGCGACGACTCCTACCTCAACGACGCCCGTCGAATGCAGGTGACCCGCGAGGACGTGGCCGCGGCGTGGACCGCTGCCGACGTCTCGACGGCGTTCCGGGACGGTCCGCCCGACGAGGGCGCCGTCGGCTCCGGCACCGGCATGTCGTGCCTTGGCTTCAAAGGCGGCATCGGTACGGCGTCGCGGGTGACGCCCGACGGTCACACGGTCGGCGTCTTGTTGATGACCAACTTCGGCGAACGCGACCGGCTCACCGTGGACGGCGTACCCGTTGGTCGGCTCCTCGGGGGGTTTGGGGCCGATCACCCGGCCTCTGACCCGGGTGATCCGCCCCAAGTCGACGGCGGGGAGCAGCGGGACCCCCGTCAGGCCGGCTCGTGCATCGGCATCGTCGTCACCGACGCGGCGGTGGACGGTGCGGGGTGCGCCCGGCTGGCTCGCCGGGTGGGGCTCGGCCTGGCCCGTACGGGGTCGGTTGCGCACCACGGCAGCGGCGAGATCTTCTTCGCCTGCGCGACCGGGCTTCGTACGGACCGCCGGGGCGCGCCACAGGGCGTGGCCAGCGTCACCGGCTATGCACTCAACCCGCTTTTCGAGGCAGTCGTGGAGGCCAGTGAGGAAGCGGTCCTCAACTCGATGCTCATGGCCCCGACCACGGTGGGCCGAGGAGGCAACCGAAGGGTAGGCCTTCCCGCAGACGAGGTCGTGCGGCTGCTCCGCGAACACGGCCGCCTGTCGTGACCGCATCCGCCCCGCCGCGCACCGAGGAAGTGCGCATCCCGATGGCCGACGGCGTTGAGCTCGCGGCCACGCTCTACCTGCCCGACCCGACGAAAGGACAGCAGCCGTGCCTGCTGGAGGCGCTGCCCTACCGCAAGGACGACCTGACCTCCGCGGCCAGGCCGGAGTACGAACGGCTGGCGGGCGAGTACTCCTACGCCGTGTGCAGGCTCGACCTGCGCGGCACGGGATCGTCCGAGGGCGAAGCGAGCGACGAGTACCCCGAGAGCGAGCAGCGCGACCTGGCTGCCGTCATCGCCTGGTTGGCGGCCCAGGAGTGGTGTGACGGCAAAGTCGGCATGTACGGCACGTCGTACTCAGGTTTCAACTCCTTGCAGATGGCGTGCGAACGGCCGCCGGAGCTCAAGGCAGTTGTTGCGATCTTCGCGACCGACGACCGCTACACCGACGACGTGCACTACCGGGGCGGGGCGCTGAAGCTGCTCGACCTCGTCGACTACTGCCACTACATGACGCCGATCAACGCGCTGCCACCGGTACCCGCGCGGTGGGGCGACGGGTGGCGCGACGAGTGGCGTCGGCGCATCGCCGTCCACGAACCGTGGCTGCTGACCTGGATTGAGCAGCAGTCCGACGGTCCGTACTGGCGGCACGGCTCGGTGCGGCCCGACTACGCCCGCATTCAGTGCCCGGTGATGCTGGTGGCCGGCTGGGCGGACGGCTACCGCAACAACAGCTTCCGCACGCTCGAGGCACTG
>DATHBP010000055.1:0-11501 GCA_035296085.1 Nocardioidaceae bacterium
GTCACCCGCGAGTACTACTTCAACGACTCCGGTGCGCAGATCGACCGGTTCACGTCCAGCGTCCTCGCCCGGGCCAGGGACGAGGGAGTGCCCGAGGACGGCTACGTCGGAGCGTACGTCGACGAGATCGCTGCCGAGGTACGCGAACGCCGCCCCGACCTGCTCGAGCTGCCGGAGCACGAAGCGCGCGAGGTGTGCCGCGTCGAGGGCGTCGCGCTGATGTTCGCGGAGATCAAGCGCTCGTTGCACGACTTCGGCGTCGATTTCGACGTCTACTTCTACGAGCAGTCGCTGCACGACACCGGTGCGATCGAGCAGGCCGTCGACCGGCTGCGGTCGAGCGGGCTCACCTACGAGTCCGACGGCGCCTTGTGGCTGCGCTCCACCCAGTACGGCGACGACAAGGACCGGGTGCTGGTCCGCAGCGACGGGCGGCCGACGTACGTGTGCGCCGACGCGGCCTACTACCTCGACAAGCGCAAGCGCGGGGCCGACCTGGTCATGATCATCCTGGGCGCCGACCACCATGGCTACGTGGGGCGCTACCGCGCGCTGGCCGCGGCCTTCGGCGACGATCCCGACCAGCACCTCGAGATCCTCATCGGGCAGATGGTCAACCTCGTCCGAGCCGGTGTGCCGATACGGATGAGCAAGCGCGCCGGAGCCGTGGTCACCCTCGACGACTTGGTCGAGGCGATCGGTGTCGACGCCGGCCGCTACGCCTTGGCTCGCTACTCCACCGACTCACCGATCGACATCGACCTCGACGTCTGGACGCGGCAGTCCAACGACAACCCCGTCTTCTACGTGCAGTACGCCTCGGCGAGGCTGGCGGCGATCCTGCGCAACGCCGGGGAGCTCGGAGTCCGGCCGGCTGGAGACGACTTCGATACCGGCCTGCTGAGCGACGAGCGAGAGGGCGAGCTGCTGCGGGCGCTCGCGGAGTTCCCCGGCATCGTCGCGTCCGCGGCGGAGCTCCGGGAGCCGCACCGAGTGGCCCGGTACGTCGAGGCGCTGGCCGCCACATTCCACCGCTTCTACGACACTTGCCGGGTGCTGCCCATGGGCGACGAGCCGGTGCAGCCGCTGCACCGGTCACGGCTCGTCCTCGTCGCGGCGACACGGACCGTGCTCGTCAACGCCCTGGGACTTCTCGGCGTCTCCGCGCCGGAGCGCATGTGAGCCCGCACGCCGGCGCAGCGGCACCGGTGCTCGGCTCCCCGGGAGCCGAGCCACGCTGGCTGCAACACCCTGCCGATGTCAACGCCCTGCTACCAGCGTTGTGGCCGGCCACCGCACACCGGGGCGACGACGGTGCCCTGCGCATCGGCGGGCTCGATGTGCGCTCGCTCGCCGCCGAGTTCGGCACCCCCGCCTATCTCCTGGACGTGGCCGACTTCCGGGAGCGTGCCGCGGAGTTCCGCACGGCGTTCGCCGGCTTCGACGTCTACTACGCGGGCAAGGCGTTCCTCTGCACCGAAGTCGCGCGCTGGGTGCACACGCTCGGGCTGGGACTCGACGTCTGCTCGGGCGGAGAGCTCGCCGTGGCGCTGCGCGCAGATTTCGACCCCGCGAGGATCGCGTACCACGGCAACAACAAGTCGACCGCTGAGCTGGCCCGCGCACTCGACGTCGGCGTCGGCCGCATCGTCGTGGACTCCTTGGACGAGATCGACCGGCTCGAGGCGCTCGCAGCCCACCGCGACCGGCGCGTGAGCGTCCTCGCCCGGGTCACGACCGGGGTCGACGCAGACACCCACCCCTTCATCACTACCGCTCTGGAAGACCAGAAGTTCGGCTTCTCCCTCGCCTCCGGTGCGGCGCTGTCAGCGGTCCGCGCGTTGCTGGCCAGCTCCCGTCTGCACCTCTGCGGCCTGCACTCTCATATCGGCTCGCAGGTCTTCGATTCGGCAGGCTTCGACGCAGCCATCCGGCGCCTGCTCACCTTGTCCGCGCGCGTTCGCGACGAGTTGGGCGTCGAGCTGCCCGAGCTCAACGTTGGTGGCGGGTTCGGCGTCGCGTACACGACGCGGGACCATCCTCAGCCACCCGCCGTGCTGGCCGCCGGGATCCGCCGCACGGTGGAGCGCGGGTGCGCGGCGCTGGGTTTGGCCGTCCCGGCGCTCGCGATCGAGCCGGGACGGGCGATAGCCGGACCCTCGACGGTCACGGTCTACGAGGTCGGCACGGTCAAGCACGTGTCGCTGGGTGGGACGAGCCGGCGCTACGTCAGCGTCGACGGCGGGATGAGCGACAACATTCGCGCCGCGCTCTACGGCGCGGACCTCTCCTGCACCCTCGCGTCGCGCCGCTCGACCGCGCCAGCGGCGCTGACACGGGTCGTGGGCAAGCACTGCGAGGCCGGCGACGTCCTCGTCCGCGACGAGTTCCTCCCCCGCGATGTCCGCCCGGGCGACTTGCTGGCCGTGCCTGGGACGGGTGCCTATGGCCGTTCGATGGCGAGCAACTACAACCACCTCTCGCGACCGCCGGTGGTGGCAGTGGGGGACGGCACTGCCCGACTCGTCGTTCGGCGGGAGACAGAGGACGACCTGCTACGCCTGGACGTGCCGTGACCACACTTCGGCGCGCCGGTCGCGCGACGCCCGGCCGGCCTCTGCGGATAGCGCTGCTGGGCCATGGAGTCGTCGGCAGCGCGGTGGCTCGGCTGATGACCGAGCAGTCCGACGACCTCGGTGCCCGAGTCGGCGCGCCGCTGGAGCTCGTGGGCATCGCCGTACGCCGGGCGTCGGTGTCGCGGCCAGGAGGTCTGGACCCGCAGCTGTTCACCACCGACGCCCGCTCGCTCGTCGAGCGCGGAGACATCGACGTGGTCGTCGAGGTGATGGGTGGAGTCGAGCCGGCGCGCTCTTTGATCCTCGCCGCGCTCGAGCGCGGCGCGTCGGTCGTGACCGCCAACAAGGCACTGCTGGCGGAGGACGGGTCGACGGTGTTCGCCGCGGCCGAGAAGGCCGGTCGTGACGTGTACTTCGAGGCGGCTGTCGCCGGGGCCATCCCGATCCTGCGCCCGCTGCGTGAGTCCCTGGCCGGCGACCGGGTCACGAAGGTCATCGGCATCGTCAACGGCACGACCAACTTCGTCCTCGACCAGATGGACACCTCCGGCGCCGACTTCGCCGCCGCGCTGACACAGGCGCAGGCGCTCGGCTTCGCCGAAGCCGACTCGAGCGCCGACATCGACGGCTTTGACGCAGCGGCGAAGGCTGCGATCTTGGCCAGCCTCGCCTTTCACACCCGGGTCACCACGGCCGACGTCCACCGCGAGGGCATCGGCGCCGTCACCAGTGCCGACATCGCCTGGGCGCAGACCATGGGCCGGGTCGTCAAGCTGCTGGCGATCTGCGAGCGCGTCGACACCCCCGACGGGGCGGCGATCGCGGTGCGCGTCCACCCGGCGATGATCCCGCGGCTGCATCCGCTGGCCGGCGTCCACGAGGCGTACAACGCCGTCTTCGTGGAGAGCGAGGCGGCCGGCCGGCTGATGTTCTACGGCCCCGGTGCCGGTGGGACACCCACCGCGAGCGCCGTTCTGGGCGACGTGGTCGCGGCGGCGCGCAACCGCCTGCAGGACCTGCGCGGAGTCGGGGAGTCTGCCTACGCCGAGTGCGAGATCCAGCCGATGGGCGACACCCCCACCCGCTACTACATTGCGGTCGACGTCGCCGACCGCGCCGGCGTCCTGGCTGCCGTGGCGGGCAGGTTCGCTGCCAACGGTGTGTCGCTGGAGACTGTGCGGCAAGAGGGCCGGGGGGCCGAGGCGCAGCTCGTACTGGTCACGCACACAGCGCGCGACTCCGACCTGTCCGCAACGGTTGCCGACCTGCGTGACATGGCCGAGGTACGCCGCGTCGTGTCGGTCATGCGAGTTGAGGAGGACGCCGGCCTATGAGTGGCCGTGCAGCCCCCGTCACCGGGGCAGCGCAGTGGCGCGGGGTGGTCGAGGAGTACCGCGGCTGGCTGCCGATGGCGCCGCCCGGTCCGGCCGTCACGCTCGGCGAGGGCGGGACACCGCTCGTCTGCTCCCAGTGGCTCTCCGCACTGACCGGCTGCGAGGTCTGGCTCAAGGTCGAGGGGGACAATCCCACCGGCTCGTTCAAGGACCGCGGCATGACGTTGGCCATCTCGGTCGCCGTCGCGGAAGGCGACCAGGCCGTGGTCTGCGCTTCGACCGGCAACACGTCGGCGTCGATGAGCGCCTACGCCGTCCGGGCCGGCCTTCGTCCCGTCGTGCTGCTGCCGCATGGCAAGGTGGCCGGAGGCAAGATGGCTCAGGCTGTCGTGCACGGCGCGGTGCTCGTGCAGCTCCGTGGCGGGTTCGACGCCTGCCTCGAGGTGGCGCGCGGTCTCGCCGCCGACTACCCCGTCGCCCTGGTCAACTCGGTCAACCCGGCCCGGCTGGAGGGGCAGAAGACGGCCGCGTTCGAGGTCGTCGACGCGTTGGGCGACGCACCGGACGTGCACGTCCTCCCGGTCGGCAACGCAGGCAACATCTCGGCGTACTGGACCGGGTATCGCGAGTACGCCGATGCTGGTCTGGCCACTCGGACGCCACGGATGTGGGGCTTTCAGGCCGACGGCGCCGCCCCTATCGTCCGCGGCGAGCTGGTGGCCGAACCGGAGACGGTTGCGACGGCGATCCGGGTGGGCAACCCGGCGTCGTGGCGGCTCGCGCTGGCCGCCCGAGACGAGTCCGCCGGGCAGATCCAAGCTGTGAGCGACGCGGAGATCCTCGCGGCACAGCGCGCTCTCGCCGCCCGCGACGGCGTGTTCGTCGAACCGGCATCAGCCGCCGGCGCCGCGGGCATCGTGGCGTTGCACGACCGGGGTGGCGTCGCGGCCGGGCAGACGATCGTCGTGACAGTCACCGGACACGGCCTCAAGGACGTCGACACGGCACTGCGGGGGTTTCCGGACCTCGTCGACGCCGTGATCGACCCGAGCGTGGCCGCTGCGGCCCAAGCCGCCGGCCTGCGCTGAGTGCCGGTGCCCCGCTTCCGCACCGCGCGCGTCAGCGTGCGGGTGCCGGCGACGAGCGCGAACCTCGGGCCCGGTTTCGACAGCTACGGGCTGGCGTTGGCCCTCTACGACGAAGTCAGTGCGCAGGTCACCGAAGCGGGGGTGCGCGTCGACGTGTCCGGAGAAGGCAGTGCGGCCTTGCCCCGCGACGAGAGCAATCTCGTGGCGGCGAGCTTGCTCGCAGCGTTCGACCGGCTCGGCGGTCGCCCGCCGGGGCTAGCACTGCGATGCCGCAACGGGATCCCGCAGGCTCGCGGGCTAGGGTCGTCATCGGCGGCGATCGTCGCCGGCATCTCCTTGGCCACCGCCTTGACCGACGGCCCTGCTCTCGACGTGGACGCGACCCTCGCTCTCGCGACGGCGCTCGAAGGTCACCCCGACAACGTCGCGGCCTGCCTCTTCGGCGGGTTCACCATCAGCTGGCTCGATGGCGGGGTCGCGGCGTGCGCGCGCCTCGAGCCTGCCGCCGGCATTCGCCCGGTGGCCTTCGTGCCCAGGGATGCTGCGCTGGCGACGCCGCTGGCTCGCTCGATGCTCCCGCCTGAGGTGCCGCACGCCGATGCCGCCGCCAACGCGGCCCGTGCCGGACTGCTCACCGTCGCGTTGACGTCTCGGCCCGAGCTGTTGTGGTCGGCGACCGAGGACCTGCTGCACCAGCGCTACCGTCGCGCCGCGATGCCCGACTCGCTCGACCTGCTGGCGCGCTTGCGTGGTAGCGGAATCGCCGCCGTGGTCTCCGGGTCGGGGCCGTCGCTGCTGGCGTTCACCGACTCCGCCAGCGAGCGAGCCGTCGCGGCTGCGGCGCCGCCCGGGTGGACCGCTCGAACTCTCAGCGTCGACCGAGCGGGCGCCACGGTTGCAGAGCAGGGCACAACCCCGCCACGGGCGTCAGCGGACTGAGCGGTGCGGCCGGGTCCACCCCGAGGGTGCGCAGAAGCCAGCAGTGTGGTGGTACGGTAGGTACTGCACCGACCAGCAAAGTCTCGGACGGTGCCTCTCGGCCGATCTTCGGAGCCCCGCTTCTCGCTACAGCGTTACATCTTCGAACGCGCGAGCCAATCGCGGTTTAGCGCTTCGTAATCCGAGCATCACCGAGAGAGCCATTTCTCGCCCTGGAGCGGACGCAATCGCATCACGCTCATAGACGGCATTGGATTGTCCAGAACGCTGACCGAGGCGATACACCGCCAGGTGAGCGCCCGAACGTGGGAAGGACCTCACGTGACACAAACCCCCCTCGCCCCTGCGCCAGCCGGCAACACCGGTGCGGAGAACCTCAGCTCGATGGTGCTAGCCGAGCTGCAGCGCCGCGCCGGCGGTCTCGGCGTCAAGGGCACCAGCCGGATGCGCAAGTCGCAGCTGATCGAAGCGATCCAGGCTGCGGAGTCCGGCACCTCCTCGGCGGCGAGCACGCCGGGCTCAGCGTCGTCGTACGGGCAGCCAGCTGCTGACGGCAAGGGTGCTCCGTCCTCGTCGACGCCACTGGGTGAGTCGACGGGCAACGGCCAGCCCTTCGCGGCGCAAGCTCCGGCGGCCCAGACCCCCGATCCCCAGACCCCGGAAGCCCCTACGCCGGATGCCCAGACCCCCGCGGCGCGGGCCCCCGGCGCGCCGAGCCAGCCCGCCGGCGACCAGCAGCAAGCGCCACTCCAGACTGCTGCTAGTGCAGAGCAGGCCGACGGCCAGCCGGCGCAGCAGCAGAGCGCTCCCCAGCATGTGCAGTCGGGTCAAGAGCAGGGCCAGTCGCAGCAGGGCCAGTCGCAGCAGGGCTCCAACCAGGGCGGCTACTCCCGCAACCGTGACGACGACGACGGTTCCAGCTCCAGCCGGCGTCGCCGTCGTCGTAGCCGCGACCGTGGCCGAGACCGCGAGCGCACCCCTCGGGCTCCCGGTGAGGTCGAGCCACAGGTGAGCGAGGACGACGTCTTGATGCCCGCAGCCGGCATCTTGGACGTCCTCGACAACTACGCATTCGTCCGCACCAGCGGTTACCTGCCCGGTCCCGACGACGTCTACGTCTCGTTGTCGATGGTGCGGCGCTACGGCCTGCGCAAGGGGGACGCGATCACCGGTGGCGTACGGCAGTCCAAGGGCGAGGCCGAGCGCCGGGAGAAGTTCAACCCCATGGTGCGCATCGACACCGTCAACGGCGCCGACGCCGAGGCGGGAAAGTCGCGGCTCGACTTCAACAAGCTCACCCCGCTGTATCCGCAAGAGCGGCTACGGCTGGAGACCGAGGCAACGATCCTCACCACCCGGGTCATCGACATCATCGGACCCATCGGCAAGGGCCAGCGCGGTCTCATCGTGTCGCCGTCCAAGGCCGGAAAGACGATGGTGCTGCAGGCGATCGCCAACGCCATCACCACCAACAACCCCGAGTGCCATCTGATGGTCGTCCTCGTCGACGAGCGACCAGAAGAGGTCACCGACATGCAGCGCGCCGTCAAGGGCGAGGTCATCGCCTCGACGTTCGACCGCCCCGCCGAGGACCACACAACCGTCGCCGAGCTCGCCATCGAGCGTGCGAAGCGGCTGGTCGAGCTCGGCCATGACGTGGTCGTCCTGCTCGACTCCATCACCCGGCTGGGCCGGGCCTACAACCTCGCCGCGCCGGCGAGCGGGCGGATCCTGTCCGGTGGTGTCGACTCCTCGGCGCTCTACCCGCCGAAACGGTTCTTCGGTGCCGCTCGCAACATCGAGGACGGCGGCTCGCTGACCATCCTCGCCACGGCGCTGATCGAAACCGGCTCGAAGATGGACGAGGTGATCTTCGAGGAGTTCAAGGGCACCGGGAACATGGAGCTGCGGCTGCGGCGCGAGTTCGCCGACAAGCGGATCTTCCCGGCAATCGACGTCGACGCCTCCGGCACCCGCCGCGAAGAGCTGCTGATGAGCAAGGACGAGCTCGCCATCGTGTGGAAGCTCCGCCGGGTCCTCTCAGCGCTCGATGGCCAGCAGGCTCTCGAGCTGCTGCTCGACAAGCTGAAGTCCACGAAGAGCAACATCGAGTTCCTCCTGCAGGTCAACAAGACGACGCACATGGGCACGAACGGCCGCCGGGAAGACAACGACTGAGCCAGGCGTTGCGGCAGTCGAGACACCGAGAGGACAAAGACATGAAGCCCGAGATCCACCCGAGCTACGTCGACACCGAGGTCACCTGCACCTGCGGCAACAAGTTCACCACCCGCAGCACCGCGGCCAGCGGTTCGATCCACGCCGACGTGTGCTCCAACTGCCACCCCTTCTACACCGGCAAGCAGAAGATCCTCGACACCGGTGGACGCGTTGCCCGCTTCGAAGCGCGGTACGCCAAGAAGAAGTAGGTCGCGACCGGCGCCGGCCAGCTCAGGGGCACCTGACGGCCGGCGCCGCTGCGTTCCCAGGCAGTCCGTGGCCGAGCGAAAGGAACGTCGCGCGTGTACGAAGCCATCGCTGCGCTGGCCGCCGAGCACGCCGAGCTCGAGACCCGGCTCGCCGAGCCCGACCTGCACTCCGACCAGGAGCTCAGCCGTCGACTCTCCCAGCGTTACGCGCGGCTGAGCGAGCTGCTGGACACCTACGCCCAGTGGCAGCAGGTCGGCGGCGATCTGGAGGCGGCAACCGAGCTCGGCGCGGACGACGCGTCGTTCGCCGCCGAGGCGGACCGGCTCACTGAGAGGCGGGCCGCCCTCGAAGCCCGGCTGCGCCAGCTGCTCGTGCCCCGCGGACCTCTTGACGACAAGGACGTGATCCTCGAGGTCAAGGCCGGAGAGGGCGGGGAGGAGTCCGCGCTCTTCGCCGGTGACCTGCTGCGCATGTACCTGCGCTTCGCCGAGCGCCGTGGCTGGCGCACCGAGGTGCTCGACGCGACCGAGTCCGACCTCGGCGGCTACCGCAACGCCACCGTCGCGGTGAAGGCCAAGGGCGCGACGAGGTCCGGTGGGACGCCGTATGAGCTGCTGAAGTACGAGGGCGGCGTGCACCGCGTCCAGCGGGTGCCGGTCACGGAGTCGCAAGGCCGCGTGCACACCTCGGCGGCCGGGGTGCTGGTGTTGCCGGAAGCCGAGCCGGTCGACGTGAGCATCGACGACAAGGACCTGCGCATCGACGTGTTCCGGTCCTCTGGGCCCGGCGGGCAGAGCGTCAACACCACGGACTCGGCGGTGCGCATCACCCACCTGCCTACCGGGCTGGTCGTGAGCTGCCAGAACGAGAAGAGCCAGCTGCAGAACCGCGAGCAGGCACTGCGCATCCTGCGCTCGCGGCTGCTGGCGATGGCGCAGGAGAGCGCGGACGCCGACGCAGCCGATGCCCGCCGCTCGCAGGTGCGCACAGTCGACCGCTCGGAGCGGATCCGCACGTACAACTTCGCCGAGAACCGCATCTCCGACCATCGGGTCGGGTTCAAGGCCTACAACCTCGACTCCGTCCTCGACGGTGACCTCGACGCCGTGGTGCAGGCCTGCTTGGACGCCGACCTCGAGCAGCGGCTCTCCGCCGTGGAATCCAACGTGGTGCAGGCACCGGCCGGCCACAGCCAGCGCTGATGCTGGTGCGCGACGCGCTGGCCCAGGCGACCGCCCGGCTGCGGGAGACAGGTATCGGTTCCCCCGAGCACGACGCGGAGGTGCTGCTAGCGCTGGTGCTCGGAGTGGAGCGAGCAGCGTTGCGCAGGCAGGAGAGCCTGGACGACGTCGCGACCAGGACCTACGACGAGCTCCTCGGACGCCGCTGCGGGCACGAGCCGCTGCAACACATCCTCGGCCGCGCGGCGTTCCGCTATGTCGAGGTCAGCGTGGGGCCGGGTGTCTTCGTTCCCCGTCCGGAGACCGAAGTGCTCGCCGGCTGGGCGATCGACGTCGTACGCGGGCTTCAGCGGGCTGGGACGCCCGAGCCGTTGGCGGTGGACCTGTGTACAGGGTCGGGTGTGCTCGCCCTCTCCCTCGCAACAGAGGTGCCCGGAGCGCGCGTGCACGCGGTCGAGCTCTCCGAGGCGGCGTACTCCTATGCCGAGCGCAACCTCGTCGGGAGCGGAGTCCATCTGCACCTCGGTGACATCGCCTCGGCGCTCCCGGAGCTGGACGGTCGGGTCGACGTGATCGTGTCCAACCCTCCCTACGTGCCGCTGTCGGCCTACGAGCACGTCGAGGCGGAGGTGCGTGACTTCGACCCGCCGCTGGCCTTGTGGTCCGGAACGGACGGGCTGGACATGATCCGCGTTGTCGAGGCCACGAGCCGCCGACTGCTGCGGCCGGGTGGCTGGGTGGGCTGCGAGCACTCGGACAACCAAGGCGATGCAGTGCCCCGGGTGTTCGCGGGCGGACCTGGCTGGCGCAGCGTACGGGACAACCCGGACCTCGCCGGCCGCTCCCGCTTCGTGACCGCTCAGCGCTCCTGACGCACTCTCGACCACGCCGGCTGGCACGATGTGAGCCGTGGCCACGGTCCTGCGGTGTATCGACGAGCCGGAACGGGAGGCAGGGCTGCAGGCCGCGGTTGAGGCGGTCCGGCGGGGGAGCCTCGTCGTCTTTCCCACCGACACGGTGTACGGCGTGGGTGCCGACGCCTTCGATCCCGAGAGTGTGCGCCTGTTGTTGCGCGCCAAGGGACGTGGCCGCGACATGCCACCGCCGGTTCTGGTCTCGTCCGTAGCGACGCTGGACGCCCTGGCCACCGACCTCGGCGACGATGTCCGCGTGCTCGTCGAGGCGTGCTGGCCGGGCCCGCTCACGTTGGTCTGCCGCCAGCAGCCCTCCCTGCGTTGGGACCTTGGCGACACTCGGGGGACGGTGGCCGTGCGGATGCCGGACCACGACCTGGCGCTGGCGTTGCTCGAGCGCACCGGACCGCTCGCGGTCAGCAGCGCCAACCGCTCCGGTGAGCACCCGGCGTCGAGTGCCGCGGAGGCTCAGGGCATGCTCGCCGAAGCGGTCGAGGTCTATCTCGACGGCGGCACGCTCCCGCCCCGCAGGCCGTCCACCATCGTCGACGTGACCGGCGACCAGCCCCGGGTGCTTCGCACCGGCGCGCTGCAGCTCGCCAAGCTCCAGGCCCTGGTCCCTGCGGTGACCGGACCGGTCTGAGGCGATGCGCGAGTACCTGCTGATCCTGTTCGTCGCCGCCGGCACCACCTACCTGCTGGCAACGGTCGCCCGCGAGCTGGCCGTACGCGTAGGGGCCGTCGCGGCCGTCCGCGACCGAGACGTGCATGCGATCCCGATCCCGTACTTCGGTGGCGTGGCGATTCTCGGCGGGCTCGCCGCGGCGCTGCTGCTGGCCCAGCGGCTGCCGTTCCTGGGCAGCTCGCAGGACCAGGTGTTCTCCGACGCCCGCGCCGTCCTGCTCGGCGGGCTGGCGATCTGCGCCGTCGGTGTCATCGACGACCTCTTCGAGCTCGACGCGGTCACCAAGCTCGCCGGCCAGGTCCTTGCGGCGGGGCTCGTGGTCGTACAAGGCATGCAGCTGTACTGGCTGCCGCT
>DATHBP010000056.1:0-2266 GCA_035296085.1 Nocardioidaceae bacterium
CGTCGACATCATGACCGCGCTCGTGTCGTTCGAGCGCGTCTTCGAGGTGCTCGACCTCCCCCCGATGATCCGGGAGCGCGACGGCGCCATACCACTCGACCCCGACGCCGCGAGTGTCGAGTTCGACCACGTCGGCTTCCGGTACCCGACCGCCGACGAGGTGTCGCTCGCCAGCCTGGAGGCGGTTGCGACCATCGACAGCCGCATCAGCTACGACGTACTGCGCGACGTCAGCTTCCGCGCCGAACCGGGGACGCTCACGGCTCTCGTCGGCACGTCCGGGGCGGGCAAGACGACGATCACCCACCTCGTCGCCCGTCTCTACGACGTGACAGCGGGCTCGGTGCTGGTGGGCGGCCAGGACGTCCGCGAGGTCACGCTCGACTCGCTGCACGCCGCCGTCGGCTACGTCACCCAGGACGCGCACCTGTTCCACGACTCGATCCGCGCCAACCTCGCGTACGCGCGGCCGGACGCCAGCGACGAGCAGATCGTCGAGGCGCTCAAGGCCGCCCAGATCTGGGGACTGGTCGCCGCCCTTCCCGACGGGCTCGACACCGTCGTGGGGGACCGGGGCTACCGCCTCTCCGGGGGTGAGCGGCAGCGACTGGCGATCGCCCGGCTGCTGCTCAAGGCGCCCCGCATCGTCATCCTCGACGAGGCCACCGCGCATCTCGACTCGGAGTCCGAAGCCGCGGTCCAGCGCGCGCTCGACACCGCGCTGGTGGGCCGTACGTCGCTGGTCATCGCGCACCGCCTGTCGACCGTGCGCAACGCCGACCAGATCCTCGTCGTCCACGACGGCGCGATCGTCCAGCGAGGCACCCACGAGCAGCTGCTCGCGGAGGGCGGGCTCTACGCCGACCTCTACCGGACGCAGTTCGTCCCCTCCGGCGCAACAGCCGCACCCGTGCCTGCGGGCTGAGCCGCACCCGGCAGGATGTCCCGATGGACCTCGGGCTTCGCGATCGCGTCTACCTCGTCACCGGTGCGACCAGCGGGCTCGGGCTGGCAAGTGCCGAGCAGCTCGTCGCCGAAGGCGCCCGGGTCGTCGTGTCCGCCCGCAGTGAGCTCGAGCTCCTGGCGGTGGCAGCCGCCCTCGACGACGCGGCCTGCGTGACGGTGGCGGCCGACAACGCGGACGCAAGTACGCCGGACATGCTCGTCGAGGCTGCGATCACCAGATGGGGCCGTCTCGACGGCGCCCTCGTCAGCGTCGGCGGCCCGGAGTACGGACCTGTCACGGCGATCTCCGACGAGCAGTGGCGGGCGGCTTTCGAGTCGGTGTTCCTCGGCGCGGTGCGGATCGCTCGGGCCGTGGCCGGCGTGGTCGACGAGGGCGGCTCGATCGCCTTCGTGCTGTCATCGTCGGTGCGCCAGCCGATCGCCGGTCTGGCGATCTCCAACGGCCTGCGGCCGGGGCTTGCCATGGTCGCCAAGACGCTGGCCGACGAGGTAGGCCCAGCCGGCATCCGTGTCAACGGACTGCTGCCCGCCCGGATCGACACCGCCCGGGTACGCGAGCGCGACTCCCGCACCGGCGACGCCGAAGCCTCCCGGGCGGCGGCGGTCGAAGCGATCCCGCTGCGCCGGTACGGCACACCGGAGGAGTTCGGCCGCGTCGCGGCGTTCCTGCTGTCGCCGGCGGCGTCCTACCTCACCGGCGCGATGGTCCCGGTCGACGGCGGCGCGATCCGCGCCCTGTGAGCCGGCCCGGTTAGTCTCGGCCGATGCCCGTGCGCGCCGCCGATCTCGCCCAGGCAGCACAGTGGGTGCGCCGGGCCGAGGCGGTCACCGTGCTCACCGGCGCCGGCGTCTCCACCGACTCCGGCATCCCCGACTTCCGCGGCCCGCAGGGCCTGTGGACCAAGGACCCGCAGTCCCAGGCGTTGTTCACGCTCGCGAACTACGTCGCCGACCCTGCGGTGCGGGTACGCGCCTGGCGCAACCGCCGCGACCACCCGGCGTGGACCGCCGAGCCGAACGCCGCTCATGTGGCGCTGGTCGAGCTGGAGCGGGCCGGACGGCTGCGCGCACTCCTCACCCAGAACATCGACGAGCTGCACCAGCGGGCCGGCTCGTCGCCTGAGCTCGTGCTCGAGCTGCACGGCACCGTGTGGCAGGCCGAGTGCCTGTCCTGCGGGGACCGGCAGCCCATGGCCGCGGTCATCGGCCGTGTCGACGCCGGTGAGGACGACCCGTCCTGCCTGCGCTGCGGCGGCATCGTCAAGTCGGCGACGATCTCGTTCGGTCAAAGCCTCGATCC
>DATHBP010000057.1:0-2994 GCA_035296085.1 Nocardioidaceae bacterium
GACCACACCGCGCAGTCGGCCGCCGCACCCCCGCCCAGGCCTGGGCAGCCCGACCGCGAGCCATGCCAACCCGACGCGGCCTGATGATCAGCGAACACTTCCGCGTCCGCAAAGACCGCGTCGACAACGACGGCAAACTCACCCTGCGCCACAACAACCAGCTCCACCACATCGGCATCGGCCGCGCCAGAGCCGGCACCAAAATTCTGATGCTCATCCGCGAGCTCGACCCCCGCGTCATCGCCGAAGACACCGGCGAACTCATCCGCGAACTCACCCTCGACCCGACCCGCGACTACCAACCCCAACACCCCAGGGTGTGAACTATGACGCGAGACACCGGTGAACGATGTCTCGAGACAACACACGGTGCCCCCGGCAGGATTCGAACCTGCGACACACGGTTTAGGAAACCGTTGCTCTATCCCCTGAGCTACGAGGGCGGGACGTGCGGGATTGTTTGCGAAAAACCTTCCTGCCAGAAGTGATGTTGGTATGGCGGCTGGTTTCGGCGAGTCTAGGTCGCCGGCGGGTGACGTTCCGGGTGGCCCGGCGGGTGGTCGGCGTAGTCGCTCAGCGGTCCTAGGGACTGTTCAGCCGGTTCGCAGCCACAAAGGCGTGGGTTCCCGGGTGGCGTGGGGGGAAGCCCCTGGGCTAGGCGACGTTGCGTTTGTGTTCGTGGTTTGCTGCCGTGCTGCTCGGCGACTGGTTGGAACCAGATGCACCTGGCCCAGGCGTTTTCCGTGAGGGCGGCGAACAGGACGACCGTTGTTTGGTTGTGTACGCCCCAGGCGGGCAGGCGGCGGCCGTAGAACGCGCGGTCTAGTTGAGCGTTAAGGCTTCGGTGAGCGGCTCCCACCAGTCATGCGGCTCGTGGCCGTCGCACGTCCACGGGTTCGGACTGAGGCCGCCGGTGACGCCTGCAGTGCCGCTTCAGCGTCTGGGGGACGCCCGCAGCAGCAGAGCCCTCACAGCTTCTTAACGAAAAGTCGCGCCATGACCAGCGCCAGGATCGGGAGCACGATGAACAGAATCGTGGCCAGGGCCGGACCTGCCGAGAAGGCGAAAAAATCATCGTTCATCGGGTGACCTCCAGAAGACCAGATTGCTGCATGCGTTGCCGGCCGAAGTCGTTCAGGGCGTAGCGGAAGAGGACCTTCTCCTCCCCCAGCGACTTGTCCGGGTCGATGGTCGCCTCGAGTTCCGCGATCAGGCCGCCGGCGTACAGGTCGGTGAGCGTCAGGCGGACGGTGCCGTACCAGTAGTCACCAGATAAGCCGTAGCTGCTCATTACGTCCTCGGCGATTTCGTAGTCCCACATGTCACCGTTGCGGGCGAGCAACTGCAGCATGTACCCCTTGATATGGATATCCGGCATTGACTATCTCCCTCCTCTCCCGGTACTCACGACCCGTCCCGGTTGGTTCGGGACCGTGCGGCCGGCACGGCCCGGATGACCTCAAGGACATCCCGCCTCTCGGTGAACAGGATGAAACTGCCGGCCACCGCGAGCAGCCCGCCGACGATGAACTGCCAGCTCGGCGTGACCAGCGTAAAGATCGTCAGCCAGACGAGGGCGAACGGCCCGTAGAGCGCCGCGATCGCTTGGCCACGGCCCACCCCGATCAGCGGGAAGGACTTGTACCACGCGACGTAGCAGTACCCGAACGTCAACCCCAGCAGCACGAGCAGCAGCAGGACGGCCGGGCTGGACAGCGCGGCACCCACCGTCGACCACAGCTGGTCACCGGCCAGCATCCAGGCGATCGGTGTCGCGACGACGATCCAGATGGCCACCTCGGCGGTGAAGCGCAACGTGATCCCGACGTCGGGGTCGCTGACGTCCAGCGCCCGCCCGGCGATTGCACCTTCCAGGCCCCAGCCGACGATGGCCATGGCGCCGCCGACGTATCCCAGCAGTGCCCCCGTCCCGGCGCCGGTGAACTCGCCCACCAGGCCCGGCGTGAAGATGACCACCCCGCCGGACACGATGACGACGATGCCCAGTGCCGCCTGCTTGGTAATCCGCTCGCTGTACCAGACCTTGGCCACGCACGCTCCGACGATCGGGTAGAGCAGGGCCGCCACGGCGGAGAACTGCGCTCCGACGTAGGCGATCGCGATGATCGAACCGAAGATGGCGAGCATGCCGGCCAAGCCCGCGGGGGCATACCAACGGGAGATCGGGGTGTGCCTCAACGTCCGGACGTACTCGCCGGTCTTGCCCAGAACGGCGACCCAGACGAACAAGGCCAGGAGGACCGCGATGGCGTTGAGTACCGTGATGACGAAGGCGGCCAGCAGGTAGTCGTCGGCCATGTTTGCGAACGGCGCCTCGTAGTAGATGGCGAAGCCGGGGACGTACCAGGCCCCCCAAAGCACGGCGCAGGTCAGTGCCCAGATGAAGCCCCAGCGGACCTGTCTGTTGCGGTGCTCACCTCGCAGCTGACTGACTCTCTCGGTTGTAGTGTCGGTCATGGCCACTCCTCGGACGAGCCGGGTGGGGTGATGGTGCGTTCGCAGGCTGATGATGGTCCTGCGAGCCGGTGGTGTAAAGCCAATCGGCAAACTCTGCTGCAGTAGAGCGCTCCCGGGCCCCACCTGGTTAGCGCTGGGTCTCCGTGCGAGGATTGCCCGAACTGGCGTTCACTGAGGCGACACTCATGCGACGTGCCCGCCTCACAGCAGGGAGGAGCCCGTGGTGAGTGACCTCGAAGCGTTCGTGTCCCAGCCGGGTCGCGAGGAGGCCATAGCCGAGGTCCGGTCTCGTATGGATGCAGAGGGTGTTACTTACATCTACTTCCAGTTCGTCTCGGTCACGGGTCGGATCATGGGCAAGGGTGTACCTGCGCCGCACTGGGAGTCGATTGCGCGGAGAGGCTTCCAGCTGGTGTACGGCGCGACCGCGAACCTCTTCACCGACCGGCGCGGCGACTACATCGGCTACGGCGCTGAGGCCCGTGAGCTTGTCGGCCTGCCGGATGTCGACACCTT
>DATHBP010000058.1:0-2503 GCA_035296085.1 Nocardioidaceae bacterium
CTCTGACCTGGGGGAACGCATGTTTGGCGTGATGGATCAGTATTGGCCGGTAACGGTCTCGGCGGAACTTCTTGCGGACTATTTGCGGACCGGAGAGATACAGCTTCCGCACCGAGTACATGGTCCGCTCCGACCTTGCGACGAACACGACTCTCGGTGACGCTGGCCGGGTCGACGACGCGGTGGCTCCTCGCCGGAGAGGGCGACGACCGGCTGCACCAGAACACTGTCGGCTGTTGGTCGCGCAAGACGCTGGATGACGCGGGGCCCGTCAGGCGCAAGCTCCGCGACTTGCGGCGCTCCAATGCCTCTGGGCCTCATCGCCTCCGGTGCGACGTCGTCACCGTCCAGCGCTCACTCCGGCCCACGAAGGCGACCGAGACGCTCAACACCTACGCCCACCTCTGGCCGACTGCCGACGATCGCCCCGCGTGGCCGAAGAGTCGAACGTGTCTGCGGCTCTCAGGCGTCCAGAGACGCCCGAGCTCACAGACAACCTAAGCCGCCAGCGCTCGTGGGAGTTGGTACTCCCCCGCGCGACAGGATGCGTCTGCCGGCGCAACTAACCGACACTCAAGGAAGTCTCGCCCAAGTCAAGCGTGCCTGAGAGTGCTGCATACCCCCCACTATGACGCAACTCCTGCGGCGACCATGGGCGCAGCAACGCGACAAATTCGTGGACGCCGCCGTGGCCGGTGTTGAGCGCAGCGCTCAGGTCGGCGCAGCCAGTCACGCCGGCTTGTTGCGGAATCTGCTCGGAGTGTCCGCAGATCGACGCGGCGGTTCTGATGAAGACACTCAGTGCGAATTGCGCCCCCGTTCCAGCGCGGACACTTTAGGGAGCGAAGGACCAGCCCCGACGGCCTACCCCGACAGTGCCGTGCGCAGCGCTCGGTCGATGCCGAGACGGTGGTCCGCCCACGTCACCGGTGTCGCGACGTCCGGCTTGATCATCGGCCGCTTGTCGGGTCCACCGAGCTCCCACTCGATCGTCGCGACGTGCAGGGCGATGCCGGAGTGGGCGAGCGCCACCTCGGTGGCGTCACCCCACATGTTGGGCGCTCCGCCCATGGGCTCGCCGATCGAGACGGCGTCGGTGGTGGCGAGCAGCTCCGCGACGAAGTTCGTGGCAGCCGAGAACGTGCACCGCCCGAAGACCACGCGCAGGCGGCCCGGTCGACGGTCCGCGACGTCCTGCAGGGCGCTGAGCAGCGGGGGGTAGGTCCCGTTGTCGCCACCGGGGTTGTCGCGCACGTCGATCACGATCGGGCCCTCCGTCGAGCGCGACAGGCGGCGCAGCCGGGCGGCGAAGGCGTCGATCGTCCGGTCATCGTCGAACCTGCTCACCAGGCCGTAGCGGGCGACGATCCCGCGATCGCTCCGGGTGATGGTCCAGTCCGGCGACGACGGAGGCCGCAGGCGTGGACACACGAGCGGGTAGAAGAGGCCGTTCCAGGCGGCGTACGACTCGGTCGAGATCGGTTCGGGCACGACCTGCTGACCCCCGACGGTCAGCGAGGGTCGCAGGCCCAGCCCGCGCAGCAACGACGGTACGACGAGGTACTGCGGCAACCGCCCCCGCACGGTGGCGGAGTTGTCGCGCGACACCAGGGGCGCGACCATCCGGGTGACCTCGTCCATCGACCGTCCGCCAACGGCCGTCACCCTCGCCCCGACGAGATGGCGATAGGGCGGCCGCGCCCGGATGACGCGCCACCCGTCGTCGAACGCGTACAGCTGCAGGGGCCAGACCTCCAGATCCGGCTGAGCGAGCGGGAACACGCCCGTGTGCCCGTCACGGTCGCGGCCCGCGGTGAGCCGGCTCACCGCGACCAGGAACTCGTCCGGCGTCATCTCCTCGACCCTCGGGGCGAGCCGTGCGACCCGTTCGTCCAGGTCGGACGGCGGGACGGGGTGGTAGGCGTCGTACGCCTCCACCACGGCCAGCAGGTCCGCGCGCCTGCCGGTCACGGCCGTGCCGGTGTCGCTGGGCGGCTCCGCCACGGCCGTCGGAGCTGCGGGGTCAGGCGTCGCTGTCGGCTCCTCGGAACGCGAGGTGCAGCCACCCACGAGGATCAGCAGGAGCACGAGCGCGATCGGTCGGAGACGCATCGTCCCACCTTCCCTCATTACTACGCTGCCGTAGCATATGCTACGGCTTCGTAGTAGTACCGTCCAGAAGCAGGAAGGGACGACCAGTGCCCCCGGCGACCTCGCTGTCCGTGCTGTTCGACGTGTTCGTGACGACGCAGCGGGTGCGTCGGCTGCTCGACCTCGCGTTGGCGGGTGGTCCCCTGTCTCCTGACGAGTACGCGGTCTACAGCGCGATCGACGAGCTCGGACCGCTGTCAGCGACCGCGTTGTCGCGCACGCTCGGCATGCCGCTCACGACGGTGTCGGACTACGTGCGTGCGCTGCTCGACCACGGCCACGCCACGCGGCGGCGCGATCCGCGCGATCGCCGTGCCTGGCTGCTGTCGCTCACGGCGGAGGGCGAGGCGGC
>DATHBP010000059.1:0-4907 GCA_035296085.1 Nocardioidaceae bacterium
GTCTGTGGACCGGCAGGAAGCGAGACGGGCAGCGCCTGATCCTGCACGCGTCACGATCAGGGACGCCGGTCAAGGTCGACCCGGTGTGGACCACCCGCTGGTTCGCAGCCACCCTGCGCCACGGCTAGCGTTCGTCCTCGGTGTACGCCGCCGACTGCTCGGCTGCGTCGATCCGCACCGGTGTCGGCCGAGAGGGTGCTGGCACGCGGCATTGACTCGTGGGTGGCGTGGGTGTGGAGTGAGGCTGTGGTGGAGAGGAGCGCCCGGTACAGCCGCAATCTTGCCGAGCCGGATGAGATCTTGACCTTCGAGAGAGGGTCTGCTGCGACGGTCCGGCTTGGCGACCTTGTCGTTGGACGGCTGGTCCAGGAGCCGGGCTCGAGCAGTTCGAATCGCGTTCGACATTCGGGGAGCCGTGGGAGAACTGGGACTTGCCATGCGAACGGGCATCCACACCGGCGAGGTGTCCTGAACCAGAAACGCTATGAGCCCCCCTCCACGCCAAGGGCAGCATTGCCGTGCATCCGGGGCAGGCGTTACGGTCTCGGCACCTGGCGGGCTTGAGCTATGGCTTGGTGCAATGTGTACGAGCGCCCTCTTGCTTGCGCTTGCGCCCACGCCTCGGCACTTAGCAGGGGCCTCGCTTTCGCGTAGCACCGTTCCGCTAAAGCCGTGTCAGTGGCAGTCATCTGGTAGCTAGCCAACGCCGGTAGTTCGAGGGCAGCCTGATAAGCACCTTGGAGAGTTGCAGCTTGCTCGGCGTACCCACTTGCGGCTAGGGCAGCGGAGTATGCCCACACAAGCTCCGCGAGTATGAGCGGGTGGCCGTTTTCGATTACCTCTTGGGCCTCGTCGTGTAACTGATCCAATGCCTCACGGCCACGACCAGCGAGCGCCAGTGCCCAGGCGATGTGCAGACCCATCCTGAGATTTTCCGCTTCGATTCCGTGACGGACGGCGATGGCGCGAGCGTTCTCAGCGAAGGCCATCGCTCGTTCGGGGCTGCCTAGGTGGAGTTCGAGAACTGCGTAGGCCTCCCATACCCAGCAGAGCTTGAGGGCGGTGAGCCAACTGGCTTCGGCCGCTTTGACGAGCGCCAAAGCCTCGTCCAGCATCTGGCGGGCAGCGCTGAGGTCGCCAGCCCCCTGGCGGAGCTTGGCGAGTCCGACGAGGGCTTCGGATGCCTGGACCCCATCACCGACGCGGCGAGACATCGCCAGAGAGTCGGTGAACAGCTCACGGGCCCGTGCCTCCTCGGTGCTGAAATCCAAGAAATTGGCCAGCCACTCCAACGCAGCGGCCATCTCAGAACTAGTCTGCTCTGCCCCCGCTCGGATGCCTTTCTCAAGCCATCGGCGCGCCTCGTCGGGGTATCCATAGGTCATCCAGAAGAGGCAGAGCGATGTAGCCATGCGTAGACCCATGCGTACATGTTCAGCTTGGCCCTCCCGCCCGTCGGCGAAGGCCCACGTAAGCACCTCCCGGAAGTTGCCGTGTTCACTCTCCAGCTGCTCGTGCGCGGCCATTTGTTTGCCAGTAAGGAGGAATTGAAGGGACACGGCCTCAGCGAGCTGGAGATAGAACTGAGCATGCCGGTACTGCGTACCCTTACGCTCATCGGCTTGAGTCAAACGTTCGAGGGCGAAGTCCCGCACGATGCTCAGAAGCTGCACTCGTGGTTCACCATTGCCCTGCTCCGACACGATGAGCAGGTTGGCGTCGGCCAACAGGGCGATCAAGTCGAGCGGCTCAGCACCGTCGAGCATGTCGCTGCAGACCGCCTCGATAGCGTCCAGGTCCCCACCAGCAGCGAAGACGCCCAGGCGGCGGAAGAACGCCTGCTCGTCCGGGTGGAGCAGTTGGTAGGACCAGGCGATGGTGTCACGCATGGTCTTCTGCCGAGACGGTCCCTGCTTGCCGGCTGCGGCGATGTCGAGGGCGGTATCCAACCGCGCAAGCAGTGCTGTAGGGCTCAACACGCGTATGCGGGCAGCGGCCAATTCGATGGCCAGCGGCAACCCGTCCAAGCGGCGACAGATCGCCGACACGTCAGCAGCATTGGCTTCGGTCAATACGAAGCTTGGCCGCACCATCTGCGCATGCTGGACGAACAGCTGCACTGCACCCGACTGCGCCACCACGTCGTGGCTGGACGCATCTGGCAACTCCAGTGGCGGCACCGGGTGCACATACTCGCCGGGCACTGACAGAGCCCGACGCGAGGTGGTGAGGACCACCACATCGGGCGCGTGGTCCATCAGCTCGGCCACCACATCATCGGCGTCGCGGACCTGTTCGAGGTTGTCCAGCACGAACAGGGCAGAGCGGTGCTCGATATGGCTGAACAACCCTGCCGGTGTCCGCGCCTGGGGCGGCACATCGAGTACCTCGGCGATGTTCGTCCACATCACCTCAGGAGCGCTGACCGCAGCCAGCGGCGCGAAATACACCCCGTCCGGGAACCGCTCCACCGCGCCATGCGCCACCGCGATAGCGAGTCGGGTCTTGCCCGAGCCACCGGGCCCGGTCAACGTCACCAACCGCACCTCCGGTGAGTTCAGCAACGCCGACAGTTCTGCGAGTTCCCTGTCGCGTCCCACCAGGGGGGTGGTTGGTCGGGGCAGGCAGGTCGCGGCGCCGAGCGTCTTCAGCGGCGGGAAGTCATTAGCAAGACCCTCGACGATGAGCTGGAAGAGGTGCTCCGGAGTGGCGATGTCCTTCAGCTGATGTGAGCCCAGGTCTCTCACGGCTGCGCCGCCCGGTAGGCGGTCACTCACCAAACTGACAGTTGCCTGCGATATGAGCACTTGCCCGCCATGAGCGGCCCCGGCAATACGCGCAGCCCGGTGCACATCCATGCCCACGTAACCGCCGTCATGCACGGTAGGGCTGCCGGTGTGAATGCCCATCCGGACCCGCACCTGCTCACCACCGGGCCAGTCGAACGCGGCGAGTTCCCGCTGGGCCTGTGCTGCCGCCGCGACTGCGCCCTCGGCGGTGGGAAAGACCACATAGAAGCTGTCGCCCTCGGTGCCCAGCTCTATGCCCCCATGGTCGGCCCAAGCCTTGCGCAGCACTAGCCGTTGTCCGTCCAGCGCATCGGCGTAGGCGGGACCCAGCCGGGACAGCAGCACGGTGGAGCCCTCGATGTCGGAGAACAACAACGACACCGTCCCCGACGGCAACGCAACCATGACGCCCATTACATGGCCCAGCCAGCCACGGCGCTAGACCGTCTGACCCGTGGCCAATGGCGAGGGCCTCACTTGCGGGCTCGTAGTTATGCGGCGACAGTTGGTAATTCGCGTGTGCCGGCCGGCTTGACAGGTGCGGAATGGCGCGGCACGGCCAGTCAGAGTTTGCGCGCTCGGAGGGATTCGAACCCCCAACCTTCTGATCCGTAGTCAGATGCTCTATCCGTTGAGCTACGAGCGCCGGAGCGCGCCAACCTTACCGTGGGCGCCGCACGCTCAGGTTGTGACCGAGGCGGCTGCGATCGTCGCGCTCGCGCCCGCCGAGCTTGAGGCGCGGGAGGACCGTACAGCCTGGCGTACCGCGGTCGCCGTCCAGCTGCCCTCGGCCAACGACTTCGCGCGCGTCTTGACGGCTTTGCGCTCGACGCGGTCGATGTCGAGGATCTTGTGAGCCTGGTCGATGGCGGACAGCAGGGCGATCAGCGAAACGGTCCGGGCATCAGGAGTCGTCCCGAGCACGAGGACGTCGTGCAAGCGCTGCCGCAACGCCAGCTCCGCAGACGCATCCTGAGCCGGCCAGCGATCCCGACCGAATATCCCGAACACTCGAGTCGACTCCCGGCTGACCATGCCGCGCTGTTCCAGGCGCCGCAAGATCAGTGGGCGTAAACCCTTACAGACCCTCGGTACGAGCTGGTCGCCACGACGAGGCTTCTCATCATCCGCGAGCCGAAGCGCTGCATCGTGAGACTCATCACCGGTCGGGGCGGCGTCCACCACCCGGACGTGGTCGCGCCCGAAGAACCCCTCGCCTTCGACGACCTCGATGCGGCCGGCCACCTCGAGCTCGGCAAGCACGGCGCCCGCGAGCCCGTAGTCGAGGCTGGTCGAGTCCACCCGCGGTTTGCCGGTGGCGTCGTCCAGCAGCAACAGCAGTAGGTCCTCCGCGAGCGTGAGCATCTGCGAATCCTACGGCGCACCGGCACTCCAACCCCAAAGCCGCGTTCACTGCCGAAGCGGCCGGAGCGGGGGGGTTGGGGGAGTTCAGCGTCGCTCTAGCAACCCTGAACTCCCCCAAAGCACATTGCGGATGCGCGCTACGCCTTCGCACCCTCCGACGCTTGTGCTCCGGTTCACAAGGCGGCGCGGTTACGCGAACCGAGCGCTTCGGCGTACCGTGTCCTCCACGAGACGCCCGCTGACGTGGGCCGATCGACGTCCACGTCTCTCCGCCGGCGTCCCCGGCGGCTTGCGGCGTACCCGCGACATCGCACCGCCCGAGAGGACTGCCATGACCGCCGACACCGCACCCCGAGCGACTCGCGGCTCCGACGGACCTGCGCCGACGAGCCACGCTCGTCTTGCTGCGTGGGTCGCCGACGTCGCGGAGCTCACGCAGCCGGACCGTGTCTACTGGTGCGACGGAAGCGATCAGGAGTGGGCCAGGCTGACCGACGCTCTTGTCGAGGTCGGCACCCTAGTACGCCTCGACCCCGCCAAGAAGCCCAACTCGTTCTGGTGCGCCTCCGACCCGACCGACGTCGCGCGCGTGGAGGACCGTACGTTCATCTGCAGCCGTGAGGAGTCCGACGCTGGGCCGACGAACAACTGGATGGCCCCGGACGAGATGAAGAGCCTCATGACCGACCTCTACCGCGGGTGCATGCGGGGTCGGACGATGTATGTCATCCCGTTCGTGATGGGCCATCTCGA